>CAJQNE010000070.1 GCA_905479545.1 uncultured Gammaproteobacteria bacterium
TGGCGCAGTTCTCCGCCGTAGAGCCGGCCGGCATTGCGTGCCATGTATTCACGCGACAAGTAGCGTTGCGGCGTCGCCATGCTTAGCAGTACTCCCAGCTGTCCCGGCACCATAATGATCCCCGGCGATGTCGCCATAAGAATCAGGTTCGTAACGCGGCCCGGATAGTCACGGGCAATCTGCTGAGCAAGGCCACCGCCCCAGGAGACACCGGCAACCGCGAAACCTTCGGTAAAGCCGAGTTGATCCATGGCTTTAACCATCCAGCGAGCGTAGCGCTGCAGACTTGGCCAGAACAGCAGCGGGGCCGAACCTCCCGTGCCCGGAATATCGACGATAACGACCGGGTGATTCGGTAATTTGCTGATCAGCGGCAAGGCAAGTTCGAGATTGGCGCCGATGCCATTGCACAACAATAATGGTTTGCCTTCACCTTTTCGCAGCGCATAACGCAGTCGCAACCGGCCGACCTGCACATGACCTATTTCTACGCCGGCTTGCTCCTGAATTTTATGCTGACGCTCCAGACCGGAGCCCCAGGCACGACGACGCTCAAGCTGTTTCTCAACGCGTTTGGCCCAACTGTGGCGACCAGCAGTAATTAATCGCATACATAACTTCCCGGCGACTTTTCTAATTCAGGATAGTCTTTGTTGCCAACGCTTTCAGGTGCATTTCGACGTCGTCCAGAGCGTTCCCGTAACCACTCATGCCAATGCGGCCACCAGCTACCATCGTGGTGTTCGGCATTGTGTTGCCACTGGTCTGCATCCGGCGCGTCGCCGCTGGCCGTCCAGAATTCAGCTTTGCGGTTACCGGGCGGGTTGAGAATGCTCTGGATATGGCCGCTGTTGGACAGCACAAATTGCGAGTTGCCGCCGAACAGTTGAGCGCTGCGGTAGCAGGCACGCCAAGGCGTAATGTGATCGGTAGTGCCGGATAGCAGGTAGCTGTCGCAATCGACTTTTTTCAAGTCGACCGGCACACCGTGCAACCGCAGCTTGCCGGCTTCGGTGAGCGCATTGGTTTTATAGATGTCGATAAACTCGGCGTGCAGACGAGCAGGCAGTCGGGTGCTGTCACTGTTCCAGTACAACACGTCAAATGCGGGCGGGGCATTGCCCAACAAAATATTATTGACCCAGTAGTTCCAGATCAGGTCGTTCGGCCGCAGCCAGGCAAAAGCGGTGGCCATGTCTTGCCCGTCTAATACGCCTTTACGAGCCGATACACGTTTGGCGATCTCAGCCGCTTTCGGGCCGGCGAATAGGCCCAGCGGTGTATCACCTAATGCGCTGGTGTCGAGTACGTTAACCAGTAGTGTTACTGAGTTTATGCGTTCGTCGCCCACCGCGCGACGCATGGCAACAAAGGCTGCCAGCGTAATGCCGCCAGCGCAGGCGCCGAGCATGTTTACGCGTTTTTGGCCGGTGATATTACAAGCCACCGATACGGCAGATTCGATGGCTGAAGTGTACTCGGCCAGCCCCCAATCTGATTGTTCACGGGTCGGGTTGCGCCAGCTAACGACAAATACCTGAAAGCCAGCTTCCAGTAAGCCCTTAACCAGGCTTTTCTCCGGCGACAGGTCAAAAACATAAAACTTGTTGATCTGCGGGGGAACGATCAGCAGCGGAATAGGGTGAACCTTTTCGGTCAGCGGTTGGTACTGGATGAGCTCCATCACCTCATTGCGAGCGACAACGGCACCGGCAGTGGTGGCGAGATTGTCACCCACCTTAAAACGTCGCTTATCTACCTGCATCGGCAGGCCGCCGTTTTTACGCAAGTCATGAAGGAAGTTTTTCAGACCCGCGCGGGCGCTTTCGCCATCAGTTTCCCGAAATTTTTTCACCGCCGCAGGCTGCAACGGAAAGTTTGACGGCGCAATGGCGTCGTTAACCAGTTCATTGATAAATTCCAGCCGCATACGGCCGTACTTACTTAACCCCGGTTGGTCTGCCACCCATTCACGGCTATTTTGTACCCATGCCAGCCAGGATTGCAGCCATAGCTGGTACAGCGGGTTGTTTTGCCAGTCTTCATCGGCAAACCGGCGATCTTTTTTGTCAGGCTGCAGCTCAGAATTGCCGCTGGCTACCCGAATGAGTTCCTTGGCTAAACTCAGGCCGCTGCTCGCGGTGAGTTTGGGTTGCCGAATCGCCAGCCCCAAAGTCTTCAGGCCTTCACGTACTAAATCCCGGCCGTGAAAGCCGATGATGGGGTTAGGGCCAAGAATTACTTCAGAGCTCTGGTCTGCTATTTGGTCGTAGTTATCAGTCATAGGTTTCAAGGCTCCGATATCGTTATCTGTGGGCGTAAGCACCGCCGTTAAATTGAGCGGCGCTGTACGTTTTTAGTGTTAACTTAGCCAGCAGACTGTCGTTCGCTGGCAACCGCCACTAAAGCAGCGGGCAGTTTTTGTTTTGCCTGAATGGCGCCTTTCACGTAGCTGTATAGCGAATCGTGATGCATAAGGTTCAGGCGGCAGCGTCGCATCCATAGTGGGAAGTGACGGTTCCAGTCGAGCAGGTTTTCGAAGCTAGTGGTTACGCATATCGGCATGTCTTCTTTCTGCTCTGGGTGGGGAACTACGCGGCAGAGTTTGTTGCGCTGTTCATCGCTCATATCTAGAAGCGCTAGCTTGGCAGTTACGGCAGCAGTAAAGACTTGCTGGCACATCACTAGCGATTGCAGAGTGATAAGACCGTCTTCAAATACCGGCCGCTCTTCCAACTTGGCCAAGCCATTGGCTGTGCAATCGACGTGCAGGTACTGCTCGCTGGTTTCGACACTGCCTTGTTGTAGTTGAATTTGGTTGGCGCTTATCGATTCAACCCGGCCCAGTCGAACAACGTCTTTAATGGTGCGCAGTGACTCAACTTCGGCGGGGTCAACGGTGGCGCAGCGCCATTTTGTCGGCACGCGGCTGCGGTCGATCCGGTGGATGCTGCCGACTTTCTCTAACGCCGGGAAAATTTTATCGACGTGTTGGTGCTTCGAAATGGCGTCAACTTGGGTGATGAATTCGGCGGTAACCAGGCCGGGTTGAACCGAGGGGCGGTCCCACAACCATGCGTCGTTTGGCACTATCCAGCGAATTTTATTGGCGTCTACACCACGATCTAGCAGATATAGAATTGCGTCCATGCCTGTTTTACCGCCGCCGATAATGACGTAGCGCTGCCAGGCATTGTTAACCTTAGGAAGACCGTTCGGAGGTATTAGATTTACTGACTCGGCTACTTCGTAACGTGGCCCGTGAGTGGCGGGCACTTTAACCGCCATATAACTCGCGTTCACGATGCGCTGACGGACGTCAACTTCGGTGCTCACCGATTCATCCAGCACGGACACCACCTGAGCACGACAGGGTTCTGAGGTCTGGCATGTGCTTTGGGAAAGAAATTTCACGCGGCCACTAGCCAGCATTTTCTGCATTATGCGGTGGTAGTAAGC
>CAJQNE010000071.1 GCA_905479545.1 uncultured Gammaproteobacteria bacterium
AGCCGGCCTGAGAACGGTCGATTACAACCTGGACGACCTGAATGCCAGCAGCGATACCCAGTCGCTGCACGGCCGCATTAACTGGCGCGCCGCTGAACGGTGGGACTTAGGTCTGCAAACCGGCCTGCTCGGCAGCAACAGCCTGGAACAACGCGAGTATGGCGTCGGCGTGGAAGTAGGTTATCTGCTGCAAGCCAATGTGTGGGTGGCGGCCGGTTTTAACTTCAGCGGCTACGAAGACGATGATTTTGGCAATGACAGCTCTGCCGAGGGTGCCTTTGTACGACTACGGATGAAGTTTGATGAGAATCTGTTTGGAGCAGGCCAATGAATTGGCTCGCCAAACTAACGGTCGCTGCACTGGCTGCGTTGGGCATGTTCGCCACGGCACCACTTGCTCTGGCTCAGAGTTGCCAGGCAGGCGTGTGCGTTATCGCCAACCAACCGCTGCTAAGCGTCGATGCCAGCGACAGCGCGCTGTTGAACCCGCTACTCAGCGCTCTGCTGCCCGGCACTGACATTGACCTTTCTGTGCTCGATTATCAGGGGCTGGCCCAAGCTGATGTTGACCTCGACCTGTTTATCGACATTTTGCAGACCCGCGTGGGTGCGGGTGAACCCGGGCAAGCGCTGGACGCGGACATCAGTCTGCTTGATCTAATTGACATTACCGCTGACGCGCTAGAAGCCGATGGCAACGTCGCTGCCATCGGTGCACTAAATGCTCTGAGAATACCGTTGCTTGAACTGGAAAACAGCAGCGTGCTGGGCGGTGCCATTAACGGCCTGACAATTCCCATCAGCAGTCTGCTACAAACCGACTTCCCGACCGGCGCCTTGGCCGACGTCGATATCAACGTACTCAGCCTACTCACCGCTGGCGTGCAGCTATTCAATTACGAAAACACTGCTCAGGTAAGACCCATCGGCATCAACAATGATAACGGTTTGCTGACCATGCTCGGCTTGGGCGGCGTAGTTGACCGGGCCGACATTCAATTTTTGGTCGTTGAGCCGCTCGCCATCAAATGCGCACCAGAAGGCGCTTCGTTCAGCTCATCATCGATGCGCTTTAAGCTCACGGTAGACCTGTTGGATGTGAATATCGGCGAATCACCACTGATAAACACGGCTCTGGCCGCCATCAGCGCCCTGCTTCCCGGCGTGAATGTGACGGCTAGTGGTGAAGTGGGCCAGCTGCAGCTATACGGCGAAATCGGCCGCTCTGAAGCGACTCTGATCGATGTCGATGTGGAAGCTCAGACCGTAGTACTGGAAGCCCAAAGCGGAACAGTAGACTTGTACCTGGGCGAAATTGATGAAGCGCTGTTCTTCGACAGGAATGCCAATATTGACCCTGAAAGAGACTTGGGCCCGGGCGTTATCGGCAACTTTGAGCTTGGCCTTGAAGCACCCCTGATCGGCAGCTCCACATTGGACCTCGGCATTCGTGCCCGCAGCCACACTCAAGGGCGGTCGAACCGCGAGCAGCTATTTTTTGACGGCCCATTCCCCGAAACTCAGCGAACCTTCGCTGGCACTAACAGCGTGCCGGGTGCGGTTGCCAACCTTCTGGACAATCTCGAATTGGAACTGGATGTTGAACGCGGAGGAAGCTCTCCCCTGGACGGGTTGTTGGGGGTTACCGATATCGTACTCGATCAAATTATCGCTATTCTATTACCGACACTCGATACCGTAGTCGGCGACGTCTTGCTCGAAACCGTCGACCTACTGCTAGACAACCTTATTGATGCGCCGGTGCTCGACCTACTCGGCATCGGCTTCGGGGAAGCTAGCTACACCGTGCTCGGTGTCGCGCAGCTTTGCTCGACCTACGGTCGGGTTTATTTTGATGAAAACCACAGTGCAGTGCGGGAAACCGGCGAATCCGGCACCGGCCAAAACTTGTTTATCAAACTTATTCCGTTACGCGATGACGGTTTAGATGCCCGTCGGGTGGTGGCGGTCGACCCAACCAGCGGCTTTTATTCGTTGCCACCGGTTGCCAGCGGTAATTACCGGCTGATACTGGACGACAATGACAACCTATCCGACATTACACCAACCCTACCTGCTGGTTTTATTAACACTGAAGTGCCGACGGGGAGCCGTGAAATTACCGTCGGCACCGGCGCCTCACCGGGCCAGAATTTTGGTGTGTATGCCGGTAGCGTAGTCGATGTCGAAACCTTTATCGACACCGGCACAGACGGCGGCACGGCCAATAACGCGATTCGCGATGGTGGCGAGCGCGGCTTAGGCAATGCTCGCGTCGAGGTGCGTCAGGGCGGTACGGTACTCGCCGACGCGACCACCACCGAGAGTGGCCGACTACGCCTATGGATACCCGGCAGCTTCAGTGGCGAATTCGACTTGTGCGAAATAGACCCGCCAGGTTACCGCAGCAGCGGCGCAATGGCCGGACCTGATTTCCCAGCCGCCAGCTACGATGCAAATACCGACTGCCTGACGCTGAACATAGAGGCGGGCCGTCGCTATAGCGGCGTGCAATTTGCTGATGTACCCAGAAGCCAATGGGGGCCATCACGACGCGGAGTCACCACCGTTGGTGGCAGCGTTGTGTACGGACACCGCTTCCGTGCAGGCAGTAGCGGCAACGTGCGGTTCTCACGCTCCGCAAGCCGTGCCGACTGGCAAGGCGAATTGTTTGTCGATACCGACTGTGACGGCGTGTTGGGAGCAAACGATATTCCGCTGCCTGAAAACCTGGCCGCCGACGCCGAAAACGAGATTTGTATTCTATTGCGAGAAACCACCGCCGCCGACTCCCGTCCGGGGCAACGGCAGATTAGCAAGCTGACGGCAGAGTTCACTCCCGATGGCACAGCCAATTACACCGAAACCCTTGAGCTGATAGATCTGAGCATTGTGGTCGCCGGCGGTGGCGACGGCGGCATCACCCTGAGCAAAAGCGCCGATCGCGAACAGGTATTACCGGGAGACTTAGTGACCTACACCCTGGCCTATTC
>CAJQNE010000072.1 GCA_905479545.1 uncultured Gammaproteobacteria bacterium
CTTCCATTACCTTGGCGCGTTCAGCTTCACGGACTTTCTGCACAATCACTTGCTTGGCAGTTTGTGCGGCGATGCGGCCAAAGGTAGCGGATTCAATCGGCTCTTCAATATAGGCGTCGAGAACTAACTCACGATCGGTCCACATCGTTTTAGCCACCGTTTCGCGAACCACCGCGTCGGGGTTTTCAATTTCTTCAACCTCGTCGCTAACGATTAACCAACGGCGCCACGACTTGGCTTCACCGGTTTCGCGATCGATAGCCACACGGACGTCAATGTCATCCTCGTGCTTCTTGCGCGTGGCCATAGCCAGCGCTGCTTCTAACGCTTCAAAAATCACTTCGCGGTCAACGTCTTTCTCGTTCGAGACGACTTCGATGACTGTAAGAATTTCGTTATTCATTAGTGCCGTTCCATACTTTTAGGTTATTGGCTTTAGTCTAGTTAGCAAACTTTCGGGCTTTTCCGGGTGCAGACTTTCATCTGCTCCTTGTTATTCATTTAATCAGGCAATTCATCTGCATTCGGCTCAGTAGTTTGTTGCTCCGCGGCGGCGGCTCGCTGCTCAGAAGCTTTCAACTCAGCTTTGTAACGCTCGTCGTCAAACACCAGTCGGGCTCGTTCTATATCGGCAAGCACCAAATCAAACGCAGTGCCATCTACAACTAAACGCACTGTTTCATCATCCACCGCTTCAATCGTGCCGCGATATTTACGACGACCATCCATCGGCGCGTCGAGAGTCACCTTCGCTTCCCAACCCATAAACTCGGCAAAATGAGCCGGTTTACGCAGCGGCCGATCCAAACCGGGTGACGACACTTCCAGCGTATATTCGCTGCTTATCGGATCTTCAACTTCCAATAGCGCGCTTATCTGCCGACTCACTATTTCGCAGTCGTCAATGCCGACTACTTTGGCGACGCCGTTTTCATCGACGGTGCCAGGCAGCCAGTCGATGAACAGGCGTAAGGTCACACCTTTACCGCGAATCACTTCCAACAGCACCAGCTCATAGCCAAGGCCTTCAATAGAAGGCTCAAGCAACTCCGTTAAACGATCTTGCACGGCGCACCTCGACTAAAAAACTCAAAAACAATACTTATCAACAAGTTACCACAACAGCAAAACAGGCAAACCACAAATTCGAGCGACAAAAAAAGGGCCATATGGCCCTATTCTTGAACAACAAACTTAGTCCGGCGTGAGCAGTTACACCTTCTGTTTGTTGCCTTGAGACGACGACCAAATCAACCTGATCAAAGCTCTCAAATAGATTGGTAGCGGGGGTAGGATTCGAACCTACGACCTTCGGGTTATGAGCCCGACGAGCTGCCAGACTGCTCCACCCCGCAACCGAGGAGGCGCATAGTACATACCAACCCTATGACCTGCAACAGCAAAACGCCGATTTAACGAGATTCCAGACTAATCACTGCTGCGGCGCAGCATAAATGGCTCGGTGGTTGGCCTTAGCTCCATAAAGCTAAGTTTAGGGCGCTGTTGGCAGCTGTGTTTTTAGCTCGCTAAAGCCACCATCGCGCACCGCAACGGCAGAAAAACCAAATTCACGAAGCATATCCACTGCCTTGCCAGCCCGACCGCCGGAAGCGCAGTAGACCAACAAGGGCTCATTTTTCGGCAATACAGCCACCGACTCGGTATTGATATCAGTTACCGGCAAATGCAATGCCCCTGCTATATGCCCGGCATCCCACTCACGGCGAGTGCGAACGTCAAGAAACTGCAGGTTGGAAAACCCGGCGGCCTCATTAGCAGCAACCGAGTCCGGCAAAGTCTTAAATACTGTCGGCGTAGCATCAGCTCCGCTGGGCGAGTTGCAGGCTATCAGGCCACAGCAGAGTACGATGGCAAAAAAGCTTGCGGTAACGTTTCGTCGAAGAGATATGTTCATACCCGTTATTTTAACCTTGCTGTCGCCACACAGGCCATAAGCCAAAGATCATTTACCGACAAACACCGGCGGCTTTTTCTCCATAAACGCCTGCATTGCCATTCTGGCATCGTCACTTTTAGTACATATATTCTGCGCCGCGCCCTCCAGCTGAATCGCGTTTGCCAAATTACCCTGCGACACCTTATGCACCAGCTGCTTACTAAAACGCTGTGCAATCGGTGCACCGGCTGCCAGCTTTTCAGCCCATTGCTGCACAGCAGAATCCAGCTCATCTCCAGACACTATTTTGTTTGCCAGTCCATATTCCAGGCACTTTTCAGCGGAAAGCTTTTCCGACTCTACAATCGCCTGCAGCGCCCTCTTCGGCCCCAGGTGGTTAACCAAATGCCAACTCGCACCGCCGTCCGGCACCAAACCAATCGCCGCGAAGGCCTGATAAATATAAGCATCGTCTGCCATCACCAGAAAATCGCAGGCTAATGCCAACGCGCTACCCACCCCGGCACAAGGGCCGCGGGCCGCAGCAATAAATAACTTATCGGATTCATAGATGCCCAATAATATCGGCTGGTACTCCTTAATAATCTGATCTTCGATTAAGTCGTAACGCCGTGCATTCGGATCAAGACTCTCGGTTAAGTCCGCACCCGCCGAAAAGCCCCTACCCTCATGAGTAAGCACTACGATTCGCACATCATCATCGCGGTCCGCTCGCTGTACCGCGGCCAATAGCTCGGTTCGCATCAAGGCATTAAATGCATTCAGGCTAGCGGGCCGGTTTAGCGAAATACGGGCGACACGATTAGTGACGCTATACAGAATAGTGTGAAACTCATTAGTTTCTGGCACGGCGAACCTCAGTAATCGACTATATACAAGACCCGTAGTTGTAACCCTTTAGTCGCTGCTTGTTAGTGACCTGAGGTTTCAATGGACTGGCGGCAGGGTGAATCGCTGAGAACCGGCCCTACCTAACGCGGCTCGTGCCTGCTAGCCTCACTGGAACTCCATAGTAACCCTACCGCCCATGAAAAAACTCATCATCGTGCTGTTATTGCTAACCTTTGGGTTAGCGCTGTTTATTTACCGGCCCTGGAGCGACTATAGCCCGATTGCCCAGCTGCGGTTATTCAGCCCCGACTATCGGGTTAATAACCTACGCCATATGGATCGCATATTCCCGAAACGCGATATTAAAGCGCCTGCGGAAACCTTCCAATTCAAACGAGACCTGCAGCCACTGCAGCTCAGCTACAAATTTAACGGCGAATCCCGTCAGCTCGATGAGTTTTTAGAACGTGTCGTCGGCACCAGCTTTCTGGTCATTCAGAACGATACGATTATCGACGAACGCTATATGAACGGCGGCAGCGAAACCGATCGCTTTACCTCATGGTCGGCAGGAAAATCCTTTGTTGCCACTTTGGTCGGCCTGGCGTTAGGTGATGGTTTGATTAAAAGCCTCGACGACCCGATTACTACCTATGTTCCCGAACTGCATGGCTCAGCTTACGACGGCGTACCGATAAAACACGTGCTGCAAATGAGTTCCGGCATTCAGTTCGACGAGAGTTACGGCAATCGTTTTGCTGACATAAATACTTTCTTTGCCAAAGTATTCCTGCTCGGCCGACGTGCTGAAGATGTAATGGCCAGCTACCCCAGCGCAGGGCCATCCGGCCAGAAATTCGAGTACATCAGCATGGATACTCAGGCACTCGGCATGTTGGTAAGGACGGTATACGACCAATCGCTCTCCAAGCTAATCGAAGACCGGCTATGGCAACCGCTCGGCATGGAAAGTGACGCCTACTGGAATATCGACAAAGCCGGCGATGATGGTGTTGAACTGGCGTTCTGCTGCCTGAATGCAACTACCCGCGACTACGCCCGCTTCGGTCGCCTCTACCTTAACGATGGTATGTGGAATGACCGGCGCATATTGCCCGAGGGCTGGGTAGCCGAAGCAACCACACCCGGCGCGGAACACCTGACGCCGGAAGGCTCAGGTCGCGAATTCCGCGGCTACCAATATCAATGGTGGATGCCCGCAAATCAGGAGCGCGACTATTTTGCCTCCGGCGTCTGGGGCCAAAGCATTTATATTTCCGAGCCAGACAATCTAATAGTAGTTCGCACCAGCGTAGACCCGGAATACCTGCCAAATATGGAAGAAACTGTGGTGGTTATGCGAGCAATTCGTGACCACCTACGGTAATTCCAATAAGTGGACTGATGCCACGGCTATTAACGACACTTCAGTGAGCCCACTGCAGCGAGCCAACTCTGCCGACACCTTTTTGTATATCCCGCTCGCTCTGCAGGATTATTTGAGCCTTGCCTTCATCACAGTGCGGGCACCAACAAGCAATGCATCCCTAAGATCGAGCGGTATCTGACGCTTGATACGCTTAACCAACTTCTTACGAACACGCTGTTTGGTTACGTTGTGATAGTGCATATCCAACTTGGCGAATTCCTCGGCTTTTTCCAAGGCTTTGGCCATTAAGCTAGCGGGCTTTGCCACCGCATCAAAGAAACCGGCCTGCAGCGCGGCGTCGACCGGGAAGTATTCAGCCAAATTACCCGCACGCTGGAAAGCGGCTGGATGCAGGCGGTTGCGCAACACGGATTCCGCTGTGCGTGGCAGCGGCATGCCAATCGCCACTTCGTTGGCTGAAATCTTAAAGTCGCCCTCGGTGCCAATAATATAATCAGCGGATAACATTAAGAACACACCCATTGCTAATGAGTGGCCGTTAACCGCCGCAATAACCGGATAAGGGTAAGACAAAACGCGAGCGGTTAGTGAGTACCCCGCGTTCAACATTTCGATAGTCCCCTTACCGCCCTTTTTCATAACTTTCAGATCAAAGCCGGCAGAAAACACTTCTTTGCGGCCGGTTATTATCACAATCGCCTTATCTTTTTCAGCGCGGTCGAATGCTTTACCTATAGCCGCCAACATTTTCGGTGAAAGCGCATTGCGCTTGCCATCATCCATGCGGATGGTGGCGACGCCGTTATTGAGATCATAATTTACGAGAGAATCAGTCATAGTGTTTTAGTTCAGCTGAGAGGCATGCAGTAGCTCAGGATAATGAGCACAAATAAGACGAGCCCATGGCGACAAGGCCGTCCATGAAGTGGTCAATAAAATTTCAATGCAGATTATACGGGCTGGCTTTTTCCATAGGCACCCGTTGCGATCTCTCGAAGAGCAACTTTACGAGCTACGGACTAACCCCTCCCGCTTCCCTGGCCATGCAACTGCTGCCGAAACTTATCCGGCGGCACATCAAACCAACGCTTAAACGCCCGCCGAAAATTGGCCGCATCAAAGTAATTTAGTAACACCGCGATAGTTTCCACTGAGAGCTGGCTGTCGCTTAAGTAGCTGGCAGCTTGTTGCGACAGAATTTCTTCTCTTAATTGTCGAAAACCCGTACCTTCTGCAGTGAGCTTCCGGGCGAGCGTGCGCTTGGTCATAAATAAACTAGCAGCTGCTTCGTCTTCATTCAGGGTGCCGGGCGGCTGGGAAAGCATCATCTTTTCGATGCGGTAACGATAACTTTGCTTGTCACTGCGCAGCTGAGCCAGCATAGACTCACATTGCTGCAGAGCTAGAATATATCCCTCATGGTTAGCCGAAACATTGGGCTCATAGCACACCGCTAACGGGACTTTGACTTTCAACTGCGACGCTGAGAATGTCTGTTTGCCGGGAAGGTACTCGGCATAACATTGAAAGTAGTCCGGAGCCGAATGAGGCCACTCAACTTCAACCCCGGTGAGCGGCTGCCCTACTATAGTTTTAGACGCCTCCATAAAAACCATTACTGCGGTTTCAGCGGCGCTTCGTTGTAAGTCCGGGCTAAGCGGAATATCAAAATGAATAAGGCACTCTAGCCAGCTAGCATTCTCAATCAGCTCTATTCGAATAAAACTCACTCTTGTCGGTACAAAAACCTGAACTGCTTGCAACGCGGTGTGGAGATTGGCACTGCTATTGGCCAAAAAGCCGATCGCACCGTGAGTCGTCGGAGTCAGCCGACGACCCAGGCTCAAACCAAAGGTTTCATCTTTGCTTAGCAGCAAAGCATTGTTCCAAATTTGCACTTGCTCATCGGCGGTAATCAGCGTTTCTTCCTGCAACAGCCGGTCAACGGTCAACGTTGTGCCAGCTAGCAACAAGGGCAGTTCCCGAATTTGCAGCGCCAACTCGCGGGCCATCAACCGCGAGTAACTGACTGGAATCGTCGCCTCGGCAGACGGCCATGCGGGTGGTAACAAGGAATTCGACGGTGCCATTGCATTAACCATTTATATGTTTCTCCGACGAGATTTCATTATTGTCTTGATATGACTGCTTAATGTCAAAAAATGACCTGCCCGAGTAACGCCGCCCGGTGCAAACTATAGTTAATAGAAAAGCACCGACCCCTAGAGGAAATAACAATGGCCAGCATTAAAATGATTGAGCACGATGGCACCGAACATGAAGTGGCCATTGAAGACGGAAAATCGCTGATGGAATTAGCAACCGATAATGCCGTGCCCGGCATTGATGCAGATTGTGGTGGCGACTGCGCCTGTGGCACCTGCCATGTGATAGTCGGCGATAAGTGGTTTCCAAACACCGGCGTTGCCAACAACGATGAACAACAGATGCTGGACATGACTCCGGAGCGGGCAAGCACATCGCGGCTTGCCTGCCAGATTAAAATCACTGAGGCAATGGACGGCATGGTCGTGCGACTGCCTGAATTTCAAATGTAGTCGAAGGAATAAAGTAGAGGAGCAAAGTCATGTCGATTGAAGCCACTGTGGTAAATACGGCCACCAAATTTGTGCCGATGCACCTGCAAATTAAGGCGATACACCGCGCCTTAAAGGTAAAAAACAAGCTGCTGAAAAACACCCCGTTTAAACCCCGTAAAGTGCCGGAGTTTGCAGAGCTACCAATCCCTGATGTGAATACCTTGGCGCTGGACGAAATTGATGTCAGCAATCCATTTTTATTCCGCCAACAACAGTGGCAACCCTACTTCAAACGCCTACGTGATGAGTGCCCGGTGCACTACCAGAAAAGCAGCCCGTTTGGGCCGTTCTGGTCCGTCACGCGCTACGATGACATTCAATACGTCGATAAGCACCACGAACTATTCTCATCTGAGCCGATAATTTTCTTAGGCGACCGGCCTGAAGGGCTACCGTTAGAAACCTTTATTGCCATGGACCCACCGCGTCACGATGTGCATAGAAAGTCCGTCCAGAGCGTCGTCGCACCGCAAAACCTCAAAGAAATGGAAGGCTTGATTCGCGAGCGTGCCCAGGAAGTACTGGATAGTCTGCCAACAGATAAACCGTTTGATTGGGTGCAGGCGGTATCCATTGAGTTAACCGCCAGAATGTTGGCTACGCTACTCGATTACCCGTACGAGAATCGTGCTGAATTGGTTTATATATCGGATGTTGTGGGCGGCAATGCCGAATCCACTGGCGGAACCTATGCCGATATGGATGAAACGTTTAAAGCTGCCGCTGACATGGTGAAGAAGTTCACTGCGCTATGGCACGATAAAAAACGCCGGGAGGCAGCGGGTGAAGCGCCCGGTTTTGATCTCATCAGCCTGATGCAAAATAACGAACACACAAAAGACATTGTTAACCGGCCCTTAGAGTTTATGGGCAACCTCGCACTACTCGTTGTCGGTGGCAACGACACCACCAGAAACTCTATGACCGGCGGTGTACTGGCCTTAAACGAATTTCCTAATGAGTTCCAAAAACTCAAACAAAACCCTTCGCTCATTCCGAATATGGTCTCCGAAATTATTCGCTGGCAAACACCGCTGGCCTATATGCGACGAGTGGCGAAGCAAGACGTGGAACTCGGCGGCAAGACCATTAAGAAAGGAGATAAAGTCTTGATGTGGTATGTCTCCGGCAACCGCGACGAACGTAAAATCGACAACCCGGATGAGTTCATTATTGACCGCAAAGGTGCCCGCAACCATCTGTCATTCGGCTTTGGCATCCATCGCTGCATGGGCAACCGATTAGCCGAGATGCAACTGCGAATTTTGTGGGAAGAGTTGCTGGTTCGCTTCGACAAAATCGAAGTGATTGGTGAACCGGACTATGTGCAATCCAATTTTGTGAAGGGCTACAGCAAAATGATGGTTAAGTTGACCAGGAAAACTTAACAGCCGACAACGGTGCCTCAACCGAAAGGCTAAACAAGATGAAATGCGCAATCGTCGGCGCCAGCCATGCAATTGAGTATCAGCTTGCGTCAACAAGGTCGGGACGGCGAGATACTGGTAGTAGGCGACGAGCCTAGCCTGCCCTACCAAAGGCCACCACTATCCAAAGCCTGACATGGTTTTCGTCAGACCAATACGAGTTAAAGCTACAAATAGCCGCTTTAAGCCAAAGCTACGATCACGCCGTTATCCGCGGCGATATTATGGATCGACGTTTTGCAACACTCTACCTCAAAGCAGGTCAGCTGTTTGCTGCTGACTGTATAGATCGGCCAAAGGAATTTACGCTACGCAAGCAGGGATCTAGCATGCGACTGTCGGCAGACCCTTCGATGCATACCTTCTATATTGAGCGATGATTCGATTGATATTAAATCACTGGTAGCCGCTTAGCTTATTGTTCGCTGCTGCTAATTATTCAGACTCTAGCTCTTCTTAGCGCTAGCCAAGTTTGACATAACAGGTGCAGAGCGTAGGCTTTTGGCATCGAGTATCTGCGGGGTGGAGGATCTGATATGACCGATTCCAACGAAGTTGAACCAAACACGGACAGCAGTGCAGAGGAAGAAGCGCTCCCGGCAGGTGTAGGTACCACGCTGCAAATATTTGGCGCATTTTTTGGAATTGGAATGAGCATCGCAGCCGGGGCGACCCTACTGCGGGTAAGTCGCGGTGAAGAACCGTTGAGCTTAGACATGCTGGCAGTAACCTGCGGCATTCTCGCCATTGCTCTGGGGCTATTATGGGTCGGTCACAAGGTTCGCAAACCACCCGGTGTCGGTCTTAGCAAACTGGCTTTCTGGGTTTTCAATGGCCTGGGACTCATCATGGTCACCGCAGGTGTGGCGACGATGCTCTTTGGTAACCTCGAAGGCGGTTGGCTGGCAGCCTTTGGTGCGGCTTTTATGGCTGTGTCACGGGTTGGCAAACTAATCGGCAGCGGCCCGAACGGAACCCGGGCAGTGAGTGTTTCTGAATTCACATCGAGCGGATCGGGTTTTCACGGCGGCACTGCCGACCACTCATCGAAGACCATGATTTTTGTCGACCAACATGCCACGGCCGAAGAAGAGGCTGCCGCAGTCGCCGCCTATCACCACGAATGGGTCGCAAAACGCCCAGACTGGGTCAGCGGCCAGATTAAAGGCTTCGGCATGG
>CAJQNE010000073.1 GCA_905479545.1 uncultured Gammaproteobacteria bacterium
GTTGAACATGTATTGGCGACGCAGTGTTTGCTACAACGCAAAATGAAAAATATGTTAGTGCGCATTGATGGCGAATTACGTTTAGGCGTTACAGCAAAAGATTTAGTCTTAGCCATTATTGGTGAAATCGGCACTGCTGGCGGTACTGGTTATGCACTGGAGTTTGGTGGCGATGCGATTAAAGCGTTGTCAGTCGAAGGTCGTATGACGGTTTGTAATATGGCGATTGAAGCCGGTGCCCGTGCCGGTTTAGTTGCCTGCGATCAGAAGACTATCGACTACGTTAAAGGTCGCCCTTATGCACCAAAGGCGGATCAGTGGGATGCTGCGGTTGCGAATTGGCAGGAGCTGAAGTCAGACGACGACGCGGTGTTTGATAAAGTTGTGCAACTCGATGCTGCCAGCATCCAGCCACAGGTTAGCTGGGGTACCTCACCGGAAATGGTCGTGGGTGTAGATTCAGAAGTGCCGAACCCGGCTAACGAGAGCGACGAAGTTAAGGCCAGTGGCATGCGGCGCGCGCTGGAGTATATGGACTTACAGCCCGGCCAGAAAATTACTGATATCAAACCGGATATGGTGTTTATCGGTAGTTGCACCAATTCGCGTATTGAAGACTTGCGCGAGGCTGCAGGTGTAGCCAAGGGCCGGAAAGTGGCTGGCACCATTAAGCAGGCGCTGGTTGTACCCGGCTCTGGCTTGGTTAAGCAGCAGGCAGAGGCTGAAGGCCTGGATCAGATATTTATCGATGCTGGCTTTGAATGGCGCGAGCCAGGCTGTTCGATGTGTTTGGCGATGAACGCCGACCGGCTGGAAAGTGGCGAGCGCTGCGCCAGTACTTCGAACCGTAATTTTGAAGGGCGACAGGGTGCGGGTGGTAGAACGCACTTGGTCAGTCCGGCAATGGCGGCCGCAGCGGCGGTGGCCGGACATTTTGTTGACGTTCGTTCGTTGTGATTATTCGCTGTAATTATTTTTCAGAAGTTATTTAAGGCGAATTAGCCTGCTTCGGCTGGCTAATTTCAGAGACATGTTCTCAGGAAAAAAACATGAAAGCATTTACTCAGTTTAAATCCCGCGTTTGTCCGCTCGATCGGCCGAATGTGGATACCGATGCGATTATTCCGAAGCAGTACCTGAAGTCGATAAAACGCACGGGCTTCGGCCCTTATTTGTTTGACGATTGGCGTTACCTCGATAAAGGTGATTTGGAAATTGACGTTGCGACCCGGCGTGAAAACCCGGACTTCGAAATTAATCAGCCTGACTACCGCGACTGCGGCATTCTGTTGGCGCGCGAGAACTTTGGCTGCGGATCGTCACGCGAGCACGCAGTATGGGCACTTGAAAACTACGGGTTTCGGGTCGTCATCGCGCCGAGTTATGCCGATATATTTCACAGTAACTGCTTTAAAAATGGGGTGTTGCCGATTCGCCTTAGCGATCAGCAGGTTGACGCGCTATTTAATGAAGTAGAGGCGGGCTACGAGCTTAGTATCGACCTTGAGACGCAAACGATTACCCGCCCCAACGGTGAGGTCATTGAGTTTGAAGTCGATCCTTTCCGTAAAGATTGCATGCTGCAGGGGTTGGACGATATTGGTTTGACCTTAAAGCAAGCCGACGAAATTCGGGCTTTCGAACAAAAGCGTTCGGCTACTGCGCCGTGGTTATTCAACGGGGTTTAACCTTGTCGGAGACAGGCATGGCGTCTAAACCCGTTAATCAGGCGAAGCAACGGCGGTTTCATATCGCTTTCGCAGTTAATGATATCGCTGCGTCAGTGGTTGAGTACAACGCGAAATTAGGTTGCGAACCCGAGGTGTTGGTTCGGAGTGAATACGCTCTTTGGCGCACTGAGACATTGAATGTTTCTATTCGTTGTACCGATGAAGCTCCCGGTTTTAGGCACGTTGGATGGGAAGACAGCGAGGCACCGGCGAGTACGGAGTCAGTCGATGGTAACGGGATTGTTTGGGAGCACTTTAGTGCTAATCAACAACTTGCTGAAATTGAAGCGTTATGGCCTGCGGTGATTAACGACCGGGTTTTGGATTAGTGGTAAAAGAGCGCAATAGCTCGTCTACCGGAACATTTTTTATGACTAAATTATTAAGGGCTTAAAATGAACAGAGTCGAAGTGAAACGCACCATCAATGCTCCAGCGGCCAAAGTGTTTGCTGAAATTGCTAACCATGAAGGCTATGCCCGTTTTGGCGGTGTTGAGAAGGCCGAGCTGATCCGTAAAGGTGAAGGCGACGGCAACGGGCTTGGTGCGGTGCGCCGGTTAAAACTGGGTGCCATTACCGTAGACGAAGAAATTCTCAGCTTTGAGCCTGCGAAGCTTATGGAATACCGCATTACCCGCATGCGACCCAAGCTGTTTAAACATATTCTGGGGCGTGTTGAGTTGCAGGAAGTGGCAGGTAAAACCGATGTTACCTGGAGCTCTGAGTATGAAGTGACACTGCCGATAGTCGGTAGCAAAGTTGAGCAGCTATTGGAGAAGCCACTCGGTAGCGGTTTTGCTGGCATGCTGAAAGCAGTAGAAAAGCTAGTGGCGTAGCCCCGAATATTGTAATTACCGTTCAGGCTAAGCCTGTCGAAGTCCTGACTATTAAATAGTGGCTCTTCGATGCTTCGACTCGCTCAGCATGGTGAACGGTTTATAAAAGAATTAAGAATTATTGAGAAGTTGAATAATGAGCAAAAAAGTACTCCTCCTTCCCGGTGACGGTATCGGCCCCGAAGTTATCGCCCAGGGCGAACGCGTGCTGGACGTGCTGCGAGAGCACTACGACCTGGGTATTGAGATTGAGCGAGGCCTGATTGGTGGCTGCGCCTATGATGAAACCGGCGAGCCATTGCCTGACGAAACCCTGGCTCGCGCCAAGGCGTCAGACGCCGTGTTGTTGGGTGCTGTCGGTGGGCCTAAGTGGGAAGCGATTGAACGTGATAAGCGCCCTGAGCGCGGCTTGCTTAAAATCCGTTCTGAAATGGGGCTGTTCGCCAATCCTCGCCCAGCCATTTTGTACCCACAGCTGGCTGATGCCAGCACGCTAAAACCGGAAGTGGTTTCCGGTCTGGATATTCTTATCGTTCGTGAACTTACCGGTGGCATCTATTTCGGCCAGCCGCGCGGGATCGAAGAGCGCGAAGTGCACGGTAAGAAGCAGCGGGTGGGGTTCAACACGTTGGTGTACGCCGAAAGCGAAATAGAGCGTATTGCCCGGGTGGCGTTTGAGATGGCGATGAAACGCAATAAGAAAGTCTGCTCAATTGATAAGGCCAATGTGCTGGAAGTGAGCGAGCTGTGGCGTGAAGTCGTTGAAAAGGTCGGGCAGGAATATCCTCAGGTCGAACTGAGTCATATGTACGTCGATAACGCTGCCATGCAGCTAGTCCGTGCACCCAAACAATTCGACGTATTAGTGACAGGCAATCTGTTTGGTGACGTACTGAGTGATTGTGCGGCGATGCTAACCGGCTCAATTGGTATGTTG
>CAJQNE010000074.1 GCA_905479545.1 uncultured Gammaproteobacteria bacterium
GCAATCTGGAAGCGGGTATCAACACCGCTCCCAACTGAACTGCGGAATACGACATTCGTCATGGGCTTTGATACCGACCTCGATCGGGCCTATGACAGCAGTCAGCTGGGCTGGCGTTATGAGGAAGTAAACTGCGGTGAATCAGGCACTCAGGATCAGGTTGACTGCAACAGTATAGACCCCACTGAGCGCCCGTTCGCTCAGTTAATAGTCAGTGAGTTCTATGGTGAGTTTGCACTGCTGTGGAACGCGCCACGCCCGGGCAACCTGAATATTGACAACCAACAGGTTGAAAACCGCAAAATTTACAACACCAATATCTATAGCCAGGGCAACGGTGGCCATGATTTTACTGCGGTACTTACTGAGCAAGAGCGTTTGGCACTACTTGAATATTTAAAGACTCTCTAGGCCCGAATCCGCAGTCTATATTTGCCGTGGCCGTACGTATGGCGCTACTACAAATAGCGCTAAGGCTTACGGGGTTGTTCCAGCAAGGTGGTAATCGCGTCCTGTAGTCCGGTAACACCGTTACTTTTAAAGCCGCGATGCACCTGCCTGAGCTGACCCTCCCGACCGAATAGAAAACCGGTCGGCATCGCGGTAATTTTCCAGTCGGTTGCAATCACGCCGCTCGGGTCGTGGCCTACCGGATAGCTGACCGGGTAGCGCTGTAAAAATCGCCGGGCAGCGGCGACGTCTCGATCAAGGTTAATCGCCAGAACCGTAAAACCCTGCTCGCGGTATTGCCGATACCAACTATCAAGCAGTGGCAGCGAACGGCGGCAAGGCGCACACCATGAGGCCCAGAAATCTACATAAACCACCTGGCCACGATAGTCCGACAGTCGTAACTGCTCGCTACTGTCGAGCATCGGCACATCTAAGGAATGGCGCGACGATTCGGCTGCGGTAATTGTCGGCAATCCTGAGATCAGCAGCAGCGCTGACAAACCAGCAGCGCGAATTAGCCAACCGGGATTCTTTGCCGGAACACCGGTTCGATATCTGATCGAATAGCTTTGATTCATAAGTTCAAGCATACAGCCAGCCATTCAAGTTCCGAAAACTGTTGAATTCGCACTGAAAAAGTAGTGGCAGCCTATTGGAAAGAGGTGTAGAACCTGACACATGTCAATTATATTAATGCATTAGACTGCCACATGGTAGGGCCGAAAATGCAAATGGCGGGATACAAAATGCATAGCGAGCAAACAAATTTCGGATTGTTGGTAGCCGCGGTGGTGTTAACCATTGCCGGTTGTGGCGGTGGCACTTACGGCGGCAGTAGTGATTCCGGCTCTTCTGCGACGCCCGATTCAAATCAGGATACCTTTGCCACTGACCGGGCATTTTTTGATGCGCGTGTCGCTCCTCGTATGGAATTCTGTCGCAGCTGCCACGTACCTGGCGGCATCGCAGATACCGATGATGGTCGGCGCTTTCTGCTGTCTCGTAACCCAGCGGAAGATTACGACAACTTTTATGCGTCCTGGCAACGTCTCGGTCGTGGCACCGACCTTAACCTTATCTTAACTAAGGGTTCAAATACGGCCGATGAACGTCACGACGGCGGCGGCCCTTGGCCGGTCGGCAGCGATGCTTACTCCGACGTGCTGACGCTGTTTATTTGCTGGGACAATCCGCAGGCCTGCGATTTAACCACCGGCGGCGGTGAGCCGATAACCGATGAATTGCCGTTGTTAGGCAGCGCCAGGGGTAGCCATCTGTGGTTCGATTACTGCGAAGGAAAACCAGACAACGAACCGGTACCGCAAGACCCGCGCGAACTTGTTGTGCCTGGCATTAATACCGGCAAAGCCGTGTATATGAACGGCTGGTGGCAAACCTGTCAGGACGATAATCACCCGGGCAACTGCGGCGAGCTGCGGGCTCGCTACGACCGTGGTTATAGGCTGGTGGCCAGCGATAGCGAAGTCGGTGCCGGCCATTTCTTCGGCGGCAACTATACCGATGCCGGTTTCGCCTTCCCTGCCTCGGATTACAACACACTCTGGAGTGCCGCAATGGGTTTATCCGAGCGCCCGGATAATTTTGACCAGCTTATTTCTGAACGTTGGGGTATGCCGCTGTCGCAAACCCATAACCCCTATCCACTGCCTGGCGAAGATCCGAATCAAACCAATGGCGGTAACGGCCAACTACCGATTGGGCTTACCCACTTACGCAATGAAGATGGCAGCTGGACGGGTCGGTTGAATGTTACCTGAAGCATTTGCCACGGCGGCGAAGTCGGCACGCCCGAAGATGGCCCCTTGCTCGGCACGATGTACGGCACTAATAGCATCAGCGATATCACCGTGATGTTTACTGACCTTTCACAAATTGCACCCCAACAATCTGCGTTGGCGATCGTCTCGCAAAATAAAGTACGCGGAACTGGCAACATTACTAATTTTCAGCTGTTCGGAACGCTGTTGCTAACCGATGAAGAGGCAGCGCCTTCATACCCAACCATTCAGGCCGAACCGTCTACCGGCACCGAAGACCCACCCGTGTGGTGGAACGTCGGCCACCGCTCGGTGAAGTTTTTTGATGGTGCTCAGGTAATGGATTCTAAGCGAATCGAATTGTCATTCCATTTCCCGAATACGCCTAATCATCCGAACCTGGATGAGGATAAACAGTGGATTATCGACCATCAGCAGGATAGTGATACCTGGCTATTAGGCCTGCGATCCCCGGAATGGCCGGTGACCAGCCTCGGTGGTATCGACACTCAGTTGGCGGAGCAAGGGGCGGTACTGTTTCATTCGAAAGACTTATGGGCCGATAACCAGAATGAAGACATACCGACGCCCGACGGCGGTAACGGCTCCTGCGCCTCGTGCCACGGGGCCTACGCTCCGCGTTTTGTCAACGATCCCGAATACCTTGATACGCCACTACTCGCAGGTATGGCGGCGCATATTGTGCCGATGGAGACCATACTGACCGATCCACGCCGTCAGCAGGGCAACAGCGAACGAGTGCAGCAGGCGTCACGCTCAAACTGGTTTGCTTATCACGAAGGCCCACTCAACGAAAAAGGCGTGTCGTTATGC
>CAJQNE010000075.1 GCA_905479545.1 uncultured Gammaproteobacteria bacterium
AGGCCGTCGGTAACGCCCATGGCGATGCAACGAACAATGCCGTCGCCCAGCTGCTGCTGAACTTCGACGGTCAGGCCGGCTTCGTCGACTTTAAGTGCTTCAAAAATGGCCGGGATGCTATTGCGATCAAATTCAACGTCGAGTACGGCGCCAATGATCTGAACAATTTTGCCTTGCTTACTAGCTTCGCTCATTATCTTAAACCTCTAATTTTTCAGTAAGGGGGCGAGGAGTTAGGGGTGAGGTGGAGAACAGCGTTACGCCTCACTCCTATCTCCTCCCTCCTCGCTCATGTTCTAAACGGCGGCTGAACCAGCCACGATTTCTGAGAGTTCCTGGGTAATCGCTGCCTGACGAGCCTTGTTGTAAATCAGCTGCAGGTCGTCAATCAGGTCGCCGGCGTTATCGGTAGCAGCCTTCATAGCCACCATTCGAGACGCCATTTCACAAGCGACGTTTTCAACGACGGCCTGATAAACCTGCGATTCCACATAGCGGCGCAAAACGCCACCCAGCAATTCCTCAGGCTCCGGCTCGTACAGGTAATCCCAGTTTTGCGGCAAGCCTTCGGTTTCTACCTTGGCTACCGGCATTAACTGCTGCACGGTTGGCGATTGCGTCATGGTGTTTTCGAAGGTGTTGTAAATCAGATACACCTTGTCCAGTTCACCCTCTTCGTAAGCATCCAACATTACCTTCACGCCACCGATCAGATCGTTGAGTTCGGGCTTGTCGCCTAAATCGGTGCTGGTTGCAACAACCTTGCCGCCGTGCCGTTTGAAAAACGCCACGCCTTTGTTGCCGAATACGCTGTATTTAACGCCAGCACCAGCATCCTGAGCTTCCGAAATAGCCATGGTTGCTGCTTTGAACAAGTTAAGGTTCAAGCCACCGCAAAGGCCACGGTCGGTGGTTACTACAATATAGCCAACGTTCTTAACTTCGCGTTCCGTCATAAACGGGTGCTGATAGTCAGAACTTGCTGCCGCCAGATGTCCGATAACCTCACGCATTTGGGCCGCATAGGGCTTGGAAGCCGCCATCCGATCCTGAGCGCGGCGCATTTTACTGGCCGCGACCATTTCCATCGCTTTGGTGATCTTCTGAGTGTTTTTAATACTCTTGATCTGTGTCCGTATCTCTTTGGCGCCTGCCATGAGCTACTCCTAAAGTCGTCGCTAGTCTATTTCGTCAACGTTCGCTTATTAAGCGAACGTTGAAGCGAAATCGCTCAGTGCTTTGTTGATCTTGTCGGCAATCTCGTCGTTGTACTTGCCGTTGTCACCGATCTCGTCGATTAATGCAGAGTGCTGGCCTTTTACGTAGGCAAGCATTTGCTCTTCGTAATCACCAATCCGCTCAACCGGCACTGCATCCAGGAAGCCTTTTTCTGCTGCGAACAGCACGAAGGTCATTTCCGGAACAGACTGTGGTGAGTACTGCTTCTGCTTCATCAACTCGGTAACACGTTGACCGTGCTCAAGCTGCTTGCGGGTTTGCTCGTCTAGGTCAGAAGCGAACTGAGCGAAAGCTGCCAGTTCACGGTACTGAGCCAGTGCCAAACGAATACCACCGCCGAGTTTCTTAATCGACTTGGTCTGCGCTGCACCACCTACACGAGATACCGAAATACCGGCGTTCATCGCAGGACGGATACCGGCGTTAAACAGGTCAGACTCAAGGAAAATCTGGCCGTCAGTAATCGAAATTACGTTGGTCGGTACGAACGCAGATACGTCACCAGCTTGGGTTTCAATGATTGGCAGCGCGGTTAAAGAACCGGTCTGGCCTTTCACTTCGCCGTTGGTACGCTTTTCAACTTCGTCAGCGTTAATACGTGCAGCACGCTCAAGCAGACGAGAGTGGAGGTAGAAAACATCACCAGGATAAGCTTCACGACCGGGCGGACGACGTAGCAGCAGTGATACCTGACGGTAAGCTACAGCCTGCTTGGAAAGGTCATCGTATACGATCAGTGCGTCTTCACCGCGGTCGCGGTAGTACTCGCCCATCGCACAACCTGAGTAAGGCGCAATGTACTGCAGCGCTGCTGACTCAGAAGCTGCCGCAGCAACAACGATGGTGTTTTCCAGTGCGCCGTGCTCTTCGAGCTTGCGTACTACGTTCGAGATCGACGATGCTTTCTGGCCGATAGCGACGTAAATACACTTAACGCCGGTGTTCTTCTGGTTAATGATCGCGTCAATAGCAACGGCGGTCTTACCGGTCTGGCGGTCACCAATGATCAGCTCGCGCTGGCCACGGCCAATTGGCACCATCGCATCAACCGCTTTCAAACCGGTTTGAACCGGCTCGTCTACTGATTTACGCGCCATTACACCCGGAGCAACCGACTCAATTGGCGAAGAGGCCTTGGCGTTAACCGGGCCTTTACCGTCAATCGGGTTACCCAGTGAGTCAACAACGCGACCCATCAGCTCAGGGCCAACCGGCACTTCAAGAATACGACCGGTACATTTCACCGTATCGCCTTCGCGAATGGTGGTGTAGTTACCGAGTATTACCGCACCTACTGAGTCACGCTCGAGGTTAAGCGCCAGGCCGAACAAGTCGCCCGGGAACTCAAGCATCTCACCCAGCTGGGCATCAGCCAAGCCGTGTACGCGGGCGATACCGTCGCTAATACTAACTACGGTACCTTCGTTGCGTGCTTCAGCGGCGCCTTCGAACTTGTCGATGCGCTGCTTGATCAGCTCGCTAATTTCTGATGGATTCAATTGCATTTGAACACCCTTGTGTTTAGTGCCTTGATTTGAAGCTGGCGGCGTTTAGCCGTGTGCCAGCGACGAACTCAGGCGTGCTAATTTGGTTTTTACCGTACCGTCGATCACGAGATCGCCAGCCTGAATTAAAGCGCCACCCAGCAGCGACTCGTCGACCACCACGCTCAGCTTCACGTCGCGACCCAACTTCTTCTCAAGGCCTTGGCGAACCGCCTCAACCTGAGCATCAGTGGGTTGCGTCGCCGAACGCATTACTGCATCCACCGAGTTTTCCGCTTCGTTGCGCAGCACTTCAAACTGCGCCGCGATATCGGCAATTAAGCCAAGGCGACGATTCTCTGCGAGCAGGTTTACAAAGTTACCGACCTTGTCGCCGGCAGAGCTTGCACCCAACTGACCAACAACATCGTTAACCGAGCTAGCCAACTCAGTAGCAGTGAGCTGCGGGCTATTAAGCAAACCAGCGATTGCCGGATTCGAAACAACAGCAGTGATTTTACCCAGTGCGTCGCTCCAACCGGCAAAGTCGCCTGCTTGCTGCGCCAGACCGAATACGGCTTTTGCGTAGGGACGTGCCAACGTAGTCGCTTCAGCCATGGTTATGCCTTACCCAGGTCAGCGGCCAAATCGTCCAGCAGGCTCGCATGGGTGTCAGCGTTAATTTCTCTATTGAGAATTTTGCTGGCACCAAGGGTAGCCAAACCGGCTAATTCGCCACGAAGCTTCTCGCGAGCTGAAGCTTGCTCTTGCTCAATCTGAGCCTGAGCCTGAGTCAATACGCGCTGACCTTCGACTTCGGCATCGCCTTTCTTCTGAGCGATAATTTCGTCGCCGCGCTTGGTAGCCGCCGCAACAATATCAGCCGCTTCAGTGCGAGCTTCTTTTAAGGCCACTTCGGCATCCGCTTTAGCAGCTTCCAGATCGTGGCTGGCACGCTCGGCAGCGGCCAAACCGTCAGCAATTTTCTTCTGACGTTCTTGCATGGCCACGGTTAGTGGTGGCCATACAAATTTCATCGTGAACCAAACGAGTACCGCAAAGGTAATCATTTGGCCAATCAGTGTGAGACCGATATTCACAGACTCTTTCCTCCGGCTTGGCTAGTTACCACAGGGGCTACCAGCAAAATAGTAAAAGGCGAACAGTATCTAAGCGTGAGCTTAGCTACCTACAGCAGCCTTCAACGGAGCCAGGAAGGGGTTAGCGAAGGTGAAGAACAGCGCCATACCAACACCGATCATCGCGATAGCGTCAACCAGACCAGCAACCAGGAACATACGAGCTAGCAGCATTGGAGCTAGTTCAGGCTGGCGTGCAGCAGCTTCCAGGAACTTGCCACCCAGGCCACCCAGGCCAATAGCGGTACCCAGTGCGCCCAAGCCAATCAGCAGGCCTACAGCAATGGCGGTCATACCTTGTACGGAAGCGATCTCAGCAATCATGGTGTTTCTCCTAAATGAAACGTTTTTAAACGAAAAGATTAAACAAAGTGTAAAGGGGTAAAACTAATTTTCTAAACAGTCACAAACCAATCAGAACTTAGTGTTCGTCATGCTCATGCGCCATCGCGAGATAAACCACGGTGAGCATCATGAAAATAAATGCCTGCAGGGTAATAATAAGAATGTGGAAAATAGCCCAGGGACCACCCAACAACCACTGCAGGAACCACGGCAGTAGAGCGATCAGAATAAAGATAAGCTCGCCAGCGTACATGTTACCGAACAGACGCAGCGCCAGTGATACCGGCTTGGCGATGAACTCAACCAGATTAAGCAGCAGGTTTGCAGGGAACAGTTTGTAGCCAAATGGGTGGCCCAACCACTCCTTCAGGTAGCCACCGCCGCCTTTAATCTTGATGCTGTAATAAACCACTAACACCATCACGCCCAGCGAGAAACCGAAGGTAATGTTCACATCGGTCGACGGCACTACCTTGAGATAATTAATGCCAACAAAGCTGGCCAACCACGGCAGTAGATCAACCGGCACCAAATCCATGGCGTTCATCAGGAAGATCCAACAGAAAATCGTCATCGCCAATGGTGCGACCACTTTATTCACGTAAGGGAAAGCTTCTTTTACTGAACCATCAACAAACTCGTAAATCATCTCTACGAAGTTCTGCAGGCCGCCGGGGACATCAGAGGTAGCGCGTTTAGCGACATAGCTCATAACGCCAATAAATAGCAGACCCAAAGCAATCGAAAAGAACATGCTATCGATATGCAGCGAGAAGAACCCATCACCAACTTTAAGGTTGGTAAGGTGGTGAACGATGTATTCACCCTGAGCGGCTGCGCCGTCTGCTGCTGGTTCTGCTGAAGCCATTCGTATCTATCCCAAAAGCTAAAATTTGTATTTATCACTCAACACTTATGCTGAGCTCCCGTCCCTGGCATTTATTGCCGGGGCGTAAAATCGCGCGAGTCGCTGCGTAACATTGCGAACCGGGTGGAAAGCAGTGCTACAGCCATGGTGGCGAGTAGCGGCACTGCCTGTGCCGGAAACAATGTAAAAGCCGTAGCCAGCGCCGCTATAACTAGCGCGAATTTAAAAAACTCGCCTTTCAGCAACGCCCAAAATGATGCTTCAGGTGAGCGACCAGGCCCACCCTTAAATGTAACTACCGCACTTAGCGCAGTCGCCAGCATGGCTATTACGCCACCACCGAAGGCTGCCAACATGCCCTGCCAATTCAGCAAAACCAGTGAGAGCAACGCTCCTAGCAGGGCCACGATTAACTGTATTTTCAACAGCTTAAATACTATTGCAGGCATTAAGACTCGCAACCGACCCCGTTAAAGCGGCGCGCAGTATACGTATTCCGGGCTGTTATTTCAATGTATTAAGATGATTATTGTGCGACGCACAACCAGATTGCTGGACAAACAAACTAGCACGGCGAAAAATCTACTTAGCAACACGCCCCAACGGCTTAACCCACATTAAAAACACCTGAATTTTGCGCTGCGCGGGCGCTTATTTAGGGCACCACACCCAAAATCCAATGCTTGAGACGTCGGGAATCGCACTTGCGTTAACTGACTGGCAGAATGGCGAATAACACCTGGCTAGCGTAATACCCTCATTAAACTATCGTCTTTCACACCGAACAGGATTCCCAATGGGCCACCGACTTTCTAAAATCTACACCCGCACCGGCGACAAAGGCGATACCGGGCTTGGCGACGGCAGCCGCACGGCAAAAGATTCAGCCCGGGTTGAAGCTTACGGCACAACCGACGAACTCAATGCCGCGCTGGGCGTTTTACTGGCCAGCGGCTGGCCCGAGGCAATGCCCACCGATAGCGCGGACTGGATTTTGGAGATTCAACACGACCTGTTCGATGTCGGCGGCGAGCTGTGCGTTCCTGGCTACGTGGTAATAACCGAAACTCACGTTAGCCGACTAGAAAACTGGCTTGACCAACTGAATGCGGATTTACCGAAACTCAAAGAGTTTATTCTTCGTGGCGGCACCCTGCCCGCCTCGCAAGCCCACTTCGCCTGCACCGTATCGCGCCGCGCTGAACGACGCATGGTGACGCTGCATTCGATGGAACCGATTAACAGCTTCAGCCTCGCTTACATAAATCGACTGTCAGACTTTCTGTTTGTTTTGGCCAGAGCACTAAACAAAGCGGATGGCGGCGGCGAAGTGTTATGGCAGCGCGGCAGGTTCCAATCGAGCGCCAAAGAATAACGGCGAAAACCGAGGTTGATGCAATTCGGGCACTGAGCGGCCCGAGCAAATCCACCGACCAGTTATTCTTCATTGTTAACTTTCGTAACTATGTGAGCCAATTGGCGTTTTCGAACCAGTAGAACAATACGCATAAATTCTCTGTTAATATATCGACTATCTATCGGCAGTTGCTGGCTATGCATGCCTGCCGGTTTTATAAATAGTTAAACCAGCCAAATACGCCGCTCAGCGAAGATGGCGCCGGGAGACTAAACCCATGAAGACACTTAGTATTAATCGCCTGCGACCACAAACGCTACTACTGTCCGGCATGGCGCTAGCCGCCTCACTGGTCGCCACGCCCTTAATGGCTTACGAGCTGGATCAGAATTCAGAGGTTTTTAATCTGCTCAATGCCGCCAACGAAAATAGCTGGGTGCGGCTGGATCAAAATAGCTTTGATAGCGTTTGGGCACCTGAAAGCCAAACTATGCAACACGGTAATTTTGCCCGGCAGTTTAAAATCATCGACGCCTGGAGTTCCTTTGCCTGGAACCCGAACGGCGGCCAGCTAGTTTTCTGGGGCGGCGGTCACGCCAACTACACCGGTAACGATGTCTACACATTCAATATTGATACTTTGATGTGGGAACGCGGCTCACTGCCCAGTGCCATTAGCAAGCCAGCCCCGGACGTCCACGGGATATCATATACCTCGGTTGACGGAGTTGATCATGCGCCGATTAGCTCCCACACCTATGACAGCCAATTTTACTTCCGCAACGCCGACCGCTTCGTCACGATGGGCGGCGCGGCGTATAACGATGGTGCCCCGTTCTCGCGCTATACACATAACCCGGATGGCTCAGTCGAACGTACCCGCACGGGCCCGTACTTCTGGGATCCGTCGAAGTCAGACCCTGGCAAAGTGGGTGGCCTTACCGGTTCGCATATTAATCCGGGCGCCCACCCCGGAGTAGTGGGTGGCGAAATGTGGGAGAACCGTGATGTCATCCAGGCGCTGGGGGCTGTCAGCTCAGTTAACACGACAAGCGCCATTGACCCCGACCCGACGATTGATCGTGCATTGCTGCAAAACAATGGCGGAATTTACGAGTACATCGTCCCGGATGTAAATGACCCCAGCCTGGATACGATTACCCGAATTGGCCACTTCGGCAATAATGCCGTTATCACCCGGCAAGGCGCGGCAGGCTTTGACCCGGTCCGGAACGTCTACCTTCGCTCCCTTGACACCGGCAGAAACAGAAACCACGCATTCACGTTCTGGGACCTTTCAATCGCTTCAGGAGGAGGGCCTAACTGTCCGACTAGCAGGTTAATTTGCAATATCCTGGTTCACGTTGGCGACATTGACGTGATAGGTGGCTCGTTCGACTTTCAGGATAGCGCTTTTTATGGGATGGATTTTGACCCGAACCGCAACGCATTTGTGTTGTGGGCCGGCGTAGAAAATGTCTGGAGCCTGGAGCTACCCAGCGACCTCTACAACGGACGCTGGACGCTGACGAAAATAAACGCTTTAAGCACCACCGCCCCCGCTGAGCCCCCGGGAGTAACCCCACCTAATGGCGCCGGCTATGCCCATACCGGCATTCTCGGTTCCTGGAAGTACCTGGCTGAGCTCGATGTATTCGTCGGCACTCAAGATGGCCGCGGCCAAATCTGGGCGTTTAAGCCAGCCAACTGGCAATTTGCCGGTGATGGCGGTGACGGCGGCGATGGCGGCGATGGCGGCGATGGCGGCGATGATAGCGATACGGGATTTGAAGACAACTTTAGTGACGGCATTCTGGATGGCTGGTCAGCAGTAGACGATGGACCTTTGAATGGCCCGTCGAACTGGGCGATACGTAACGGACGGGTATGCGAAAGCAGTAATATTTACTCCGCCCCAGCTGATCGCGACAGCTTATCCAAGGCCGGTAGCTATTTGCGCTTAAACGGCGGTAATTTTGCCCAAGCTGAGATTAACTTAACGATTAATTCCGGCGACAACGATGCCAT
>CAJQNE010000076.1 GCA_905479545.1 uncultured Gammaproteobacteria bacterium
CATATAGGCGACTTACGTGAGCAATTGGATGCCATGCACAAAGGCTAATGGGCAAGGGCAGGGCACACGCCCATTAATCGTAATGGCAGTAAGAGCGTTAGTTTGTGAATTATCGCTGTAGTCGTTTTATGGGCTGTGCTAACGTCTCGGCCGCTATCTTTTCGGGCAGCTCTGCCCATTTTAAGTGCATTTGTAATGTACTGATAACGAGTTTTAACTGAGGGAGTCAGACAATGAGCTTATGGAATTTCACCAAAAATATCGGTCGCAACCTGTTTACCAATGAGAAAAAAGCCGGCGAAAATATTCAGGCGCATATTGAGGCTAGCAACCCGGGTGTTGACCAGCTGGAAGTAACCTACGATAACGGCGTTGCTTATGTTAGTGGTCGCTTCGAAGATAGAACGGCGCTAGAGAAAACCATTTTGATGGCTGGTAACGTCAAAGGCGTTGAGCGCGTCGAAATGAAAAAAGTGGCCTTCAAGGCGGCAAAAGTAGCTCCTCCGGCGCCAGGCCCATTGGAAACAGCCGATGCTTTGGCAACCCCGAATTCACTCGACGACATGACGGTGACATCAACGGAAACTGTGACACCTGCCGCGAGCGGTTACGCGTCGGATATTATCCAAAGCGAACCGATTCCTGCCGACGAGATTACTCACTATGTCACTGACGACGGATTCGTCGAGGTTAGTAACCCGGGTGACCTTGAAGACCCGACGGTGAGTTACTACGAGATTCAAAGTGGCGACTCGCTGAGTAAGATCGCTAAGAATTTTTATGGTGACGCGATGAAATACAAAGAGTTGTTCGCGGCTAACCGTGAGGTCATCGAGGACCCGGATAAAATTTATCCTGGCCAAAAAATCCGGATTCCATCGATTGTCTGATTTGAGTGCTCATTTCGAATAAGCGCAGCATTAAACGAGATTGATGGAACCACCAATAATGGCCGGAGCATAATCTGCTTCGGCCATTTTTTATTAGCACCAACGACCGTCACAAACGCTAACCGGGCGGATCAAAATGGTAACTGCTACCATTCCCGTCTGGATTACCTACCCATAACTAATGAACCCAGCTATTCCGCCACCAACCGGCTTATTACACAATGACGAACTCATCGCCGCTACCGAGCGATGGCTGCGCGATATTGTTGTTGGTCTGGATTTTTGCCCCTTTGCGGGCCGGGAATTGGATAATGGCCGCATTCATTTCGCCATCGCCGACAGTGAGGCTTTTGAGGCCTGCCTGAACGCGTTAGTACTTGAATGTGAGCGAATGGATGATAACGACTCCATTGGCACAACATTGTTGCTATTACCCAATGGGTTCGCCGATTTTGCTGACTATTTGGACCTTCTCGAAATCGCAGAAAAACTGTTAATAGAGCAGGGCTATGAAGGCGTGTACCAAATTGCCAGCTTTCACCCCAACTATTGTTTTGCCGATAGCTTGGATGAAGACCCTGCGAATTACAGTAATCGCTCACCTTACCCGATGCTGCATTTATTGCGTGAAGCCGATGTTGAGCAAGCTATCAGTCACCATGGAAACGCTGAATCAATTCCTGCCATCAATGTTGAGAAGGCGCGGAAAATGGGTGTGGATCAGCTGAGTAAGTTGTTGGAAGACTGCTTCGACTAACTGAAGAGATGCCAGCTACGGCTTGCGAATCAGTTGTTAGAAATTCGCCCCGGTCATATACAGCCAGCGATCAGCCTCAAATACAAACTGTGAGCGCTCTTTTAGTTCGCCACGTTTGCCGTTTTCGGTGTAGCTAGCTTTAAAAGAGACTTCACCAAACAAGTCCCGCGCTTTGCCACCTTTCTGCCCCAAAATTTCTAAACCCATCCACTGGCAGCCTGCCATGCCAGCGATTATTTCAGAGCGCTTCGGGCGGGTGTTGGCGTGTTGGGTCACTAACAGGTAGTCCGCGTCCCTTACGACAAAAGCACTGTAACGAGAGCGCATGAGCTGCACCGCTGTGGTGGCAAGTTTTTCGCCGCTATGCAGCGGCTGGCAACAAAGCTCGTAAGGTTTAGGCCCACCGCAGTGGCACTTGGATTTGTTTGTCATTAAGCAGTTACGGCCTTCTGGATCGCGGGTTCTAGCAGGTTTACCTCAGTCAGCAATTTCGCTGCCGGAGTGTGTTCAGTGAGTGCATCTGCTGCGAGCAAAATGGCTGCCGCAGTCCAACTAGTCAACTCCTCGGGCCATATGGCTTCATCGGGGAATACATAACCCGTCCAGTAACCGCCGTTGTGGTGACGGAATTGATGTAAGCCGCTGTAGAGCTTCACCGCTTTAGCATGCTCACCAGCGGCCAGCAGCGCCATAGTTAGCTCGCAGCTTTCCGCGATTGCCACCCAGGGTTCATCACTGACGCAGCGACAACCGAGGCCGGATTCGACAAATTCATCCCAGCGACTAGCCAGCCGCTTACGGGCGTCGGCCTGAGGTAAAGCCCCGCTCAATACCGGATAAAACCAATCCATCGAAAAGCGCGCTTTGCTTTCCCAGTGGCGATCAAAGCGTTGCGGCTTGTGACGTAATACGTGGCCGAGTCGCTCGCGGGCGCTCCGCCATTCGCCGCAATCTTCGTTTAGCGTTACCGCGATATTAATACCGCATTCCAGGCTTTTGTGAATAGAGCTGTTGCCGGTGAGGAGTGCGTCGTTTTTGCTGCTACCGTCCGGGTTTACCGCCCAGTTAATTTCGCCGTGTTCGGTTTGCTGATCCAGCACAAACGTAAATGCGTTTTTCAGCATTAGCCAGTGCTGCCGGAGGAATTCAATATTCCCGGTAATGAGGTAATGGTGCCAAAGCCCAACCGCGACGTAGGCGACGAAGTTAGTTTCCCGGCGTTCTTGTTTGCCCGGTCTGGTCGCATCGCCATCAGTTTCGAAATACTCCTCCCACCAACTGCCGTCTTCAAGCTGTTCATCACTGAGCCACTTATAGGCTAGCTCCGCTGCTTCGAACTCACCGCCAATACTCAAGCCCATAGCGGACTCAACGTGATCCCATGTTTCGGCATGGTGGCCGGGAAACCAGGGAATACATCCGTTTTTCAACTGAACAGATTTAATATAGTTAACTGTGTCGCGTAGGAATTTTTCCGGATACAGGCCTTTGCTTAATAGCAGCTCGTTCATGCGGCTTGCCTCTTTGTTGAAGTGTCGGCCACGCTCGCTTCGGGCTTGTGAAAATACATCACGACGCTTTTTCCAATCAGCGGGTTCAGCAGCTTTTCTGCCACTCGGGTGAGGCGAGGGTTGTCCATCATGTCCCAGACCAATAGCTTGTGATACGCCTTAATCAGTTTTGAGTCATCCTGCTTATCCCATAAAGCGCATTTAAGCCACCAATAAGCCGAATGCAAGGCGTGAGCATAATGTTCGTCAACGGCGGCAAACTGCAATCGCTCAACTTCTGCACGTAACTTGTCGGCCTTAAATATTCGCAGGTGCCCACCTTCGTTTGCATGGTATTCGTCGCTGAGTTGCCAGCAAAGCCACTCCGGCCCGAACCGCGGCACGCTTAGTGCAAAACTGCCACCGGGTTTTAATACCCGGTTAATTTCAGCCAGAGCGGCTGTGTAATCCGGTATGTGTTCCAGCACTTCGGAGCAGATCACTTTGTCGAAGCTATGGTCAGCGAATGGTAAATTCAAAGCATCGCTAACGCAGAGACCGAAGTGTTTTTTGTCATTGTCAGCGAACCGGAATGGTTTGAATTTCTCAGCGGTGGCAGCGACATCACTAAGCGATAGGTCAACTCCGATAGCGGTGATGTCCGCGTCCAGCCAGGCGCTGATAACGTGGCGGCCTTCGCCGCAGCCAAGATCAAGCAGTACATCACCGGTTTTCAGGCCAAGTTTATTGTAATTAATAGTTTGCATGGTTAGGTACTTACCATTTCAGTATCAGCTACGTTCAATTCGGGTTGGATCATTTGCTGGTAAAACTCGGTTAAGCGCTCAGCCGCTAACTGCCAGCAGAAATTTTTCTCGATATGCCGCCGACCCGCCTGACCTAACCGCGTTCGTTCTTGCGGGTTGTTCAGCAGTTCGCTAATGGCCATTGCCAAGGCCGGGGCATTACCTGCAGGAACGATTACACCAGCATCACCCACTACTTCAGGCAATGCCCCGCCATCACTGGAAATTAACGGTACTTCGCAGGCCATCGCTTCCCCTGCGGGCAGGCCAAAACCTTCATATAATGAGGGACTAACGGCAATGGTTGATTCAGCGTAATGCTGCACCATTTCGGCAGTGCTAATACCCGAAACAAAGCGCACTCTGTCGCTGAGTTTTAGTCGCTTGAGCTGTTTAGCGGTTACACCGTCTTCTTTCAGCTTACCCACGACCAGTAATTCGAGCGTTGGAAATTGTTCGCCGAGCTGGTGTATGGCATCCAACAATACCCCCAGACCCTTAAGTGGCTGGTCAGCGGAGGAGGTGGTCATTAGCTGTAGCTGCTTCCGTGGCACCTCCGGCAGGGGACGGAACTCTTCAATATCGATACCGTTATAAATCAGCTCGATATCCTCAGCAGGGCGGCCAAAGTCGCCTGCGATATCCTGTCGCGACAATTTGGAGACAGTAATAACGTGGTCAAGTTGGCGGGCGACCTTTTTTTGCATAGCCAGAAAGCTGTGCCAACGCTTAATCATTAGTCGCATTCCCCAACCACGTGGCCCCGTTTCAGTAGCGGCTAGCGCCAGCTTCAGATCACGGGTGATAGGGTGGTGAATGGTTGCAACCACCGGAATACCGGATTGTTGTAATTGCAGTAAGCCGTAGCTAAGGCTCTGGTTATCATGAACCAAATCGTACGCATCGCGATGTTCACGTAAGTAGCTGACCACGCGCCGACCAAAGGTATAAGGCTCAGGAAAGCCACCTGAAGCCATAATGGCCCATTCGGCAGTATCGGTAAGCGAAGTAAGGTGTCGTAGCCGGAGTGCCGTTATGTGGTTCGGCGCGGCAAATAAATTTAGCCCCGGCATTTTAATCAGCCGAACGCGAGGATCCAGATGCGGGTATGGCTCACCGGAAATCACGTCGACGCTGTGGCCTGCATTAACCAAGGCCTTGCTTAGGTACTTGATGTAAACGCCTTGGCCGCCGCAATACGGTTCGCTGCGATAGCCGAGCAGGCAGATTCTCAGGTTGGGGCCGGGTTGATAATGATCGGGTTTTATACTGCTAATGGTTCGCACTCCGTCACGCATCTTGTGCCGGAAAGGCGATGCTACATCGTTATAACTGTTCTAATTCAGGGGCAACGCCCTACGCTTAAACTATTTGCTCAGCGATCAGTCGCGACACGCTCGCTCGCAACTCACTATGCCGCACTTGCCAGCAGCAACGTATAGTACCGCTATGTCTGTATCGCCCTCCAATCCTTCTGTCCCGCCGTTACTCGCAGTCAATAAGCTCGCTTGCGAACGCGGTGGCCGGGAGTTGTTTCACGATTTACGATTCAGCTTGCCGGCTGGTGCTGTACTCACCGTGGGCGGAGCGAACGGCGCGGGTAAAACAAGCCTGCTGCGCATATTGGCAGGCCTGGCTTTGCCAGCATATGGCCATGTTTTATTCCGGCAACAATCAATTGCCAGGAACGCCAGCGAATATCGCTCGGTGCTGAGTTACCTTGGGCACCAACCGGGTACCCGTCGCGACGAAACTCCATTAAATCATGTGCAAAACAGGTTGAGCTTAGGCATGTTGCCAGCTGTTATCAGTGTGCAGGATGCGCTGAAAACAGTTGGTTTGGCTCGCTATGCAGATCGCCCCTGTGGAGAATTGTCCGTTGGGCAAAACCGTCGCGCCGCGTTGGCGTGGCTGGTCGCAAGGCAATCGCCACTATGGATTCTTGATGAGCCACTGAGTGGCTTGGATGTCGCGGGCCAGTCATTAGTTGCGGAGTTAATTGCGGCGCAGGTGGGTCGTGGCGGTGCAGCGGTTCTAACAACGCATCAGCCGTTGGATTTACCGGCAGCAGTGCCACAGCAGCGGCTGACGATCGGGGAACCTGCGTGACGGTATTTGCAGCGGCCTGGGCGGTGCTTCGTCGCGAACTATGGCTCGCCAGTCGCCGACCGGGGGAGTTATTGCAGCCACTGATGTTCTTCCTGGTAGTCGTAACGCTATTTCCGCTCGGCACGCGGCCTGAGCCTGAATTGCTCGCAACCATGGCTCCGGCAGTTTTATGGGTGGCTGCGTTGCTGGCGACACTGCTAGGTCTGGAGCGGTTATTTCGCGCTGACCACGACGACGGCAGCCTCGAGCAGCTACTACTCAGCCCGGCACCGCTGGCATTATTAACATTCAGTAAAGTTTTGGCACACTGGCTGCTTACGGGCTTGCCACTGGTTATGTTGTCGCCAATGCTGGCGATAATGCTTGGCTTGCCAATGAGCAGCATTGGCACCGTGGTGCTGTCGCTGCTGCTGGGGACACCGATATTAAGTCTGCTCGGTAGCATTGGTGCGGCGCTTACGGTCGGTATTCGCCGTGGTGGCGCGCTACTAGCGTTGCTATTGCTGCCGTTGTACGTGCCGACCCTTATTTTGGGTGCCAGTGCGGTAGCAGCAGTACGCGACGGGTTACCTGCCGATGGCCAGCTTTACCTGCTGGGCGCGTTACTGAGCGGTGCCTTGGTTCTTGCGCCGTTGGCAAGCGGTCTGGCATTACGTATTGCTAGTGAATAAGCAGGGCATATATTGCTGACTAGTAAGGGCTGTGATCGGGGTCACAACAATGAATGCCCGTCGTGGCTTTTGCTATACTTCGGCGTCTTACGTGACAAATCAGTCGCGCTGAATCACTAGGTTATCAACGCTTTATATGTGGTCTTTTCTCCACCGCTTATCGTCGCCTCCAACGTTCTATCGCTGGTCGGGCGTAATTACGCCGATCTTCGCTGTCATTGCTGCCGCTCTGCTATTGGTCGGCACGGTGTGGGGCTTGGCATTTACACCCACTGATTACCAGCAAGGCGACAGCTTTCGCATTATTTATGTGCATGTGCCTGCCGCAATGTTGAGCCTGAGTGTCTATATGGCGATGGCCTTTTCGGCGGCTATTTTTCTGATTTGGCGGATTAAGCTGGCCGATGTTTTCGCTGCTAGTTTTGCCCCTGTTGGCGCCGCATTTACGTTATTGGCGTTAGTAACAGGCTCAATATGGGGCCGCCCGACATGGGGAACCTGGTGGGAGTGGGATGCCCGCCTTACCTCGGAACTCATTTTACTGTTTTTGTACCTGGGAGTAATGGCGCTACGGTCATCGCTGCCAGAACGGAATCAAGCCGCCCGTGCCGCAGCACTATTAGCAATTGTTGGTGTTGTTAACGTTCCGATCATTCATTTTTCGGTCGAGTGGTGGAATTCACTTCACCAGGGTTCTACGGTCTCAAAACTAGGCAGGCCTGCCATTGATCCCAGCATGGCAACGCCGTTGTATTTGATGATTTTCGGCTTCATGTTTTTCTGGTTGGCGAATGCTTTTTCACGCGCTCGCGTCGAAATTGTTGATCGTGAGCAAAACAAGCGCTGGGTCCGCGAAGCACTTGGGGATAAAGCAGAGATGCAAAGACGAGCGGGGGAGAAATAAGTCATGCAAGAATTTCTACAAATGGGTGGCTACGCTGGCTATGTCTGGTCTGCCTATGCCATCACCGCAGTAGTACTAATAGCCACTGCGCTATGGCCCGGTATTCGTCGCCGACGTCTACATGCTGCATTACGTAAGCGCTGGCAGTGGGAGCGCAGTGAATGATCGTACTAACTACCGACAGGGACAGAGCTATCAGGAAATTTTTATGCGTACCTTGCTAATTCAGGCGGTCTTATGAGCCCGAAACAACAAACGCGGTTGGTGTTCGTCGTCGCGCTAGTTATTGGTGTAAGCCTTGCCGCGTTTTTGGTATTCAAAGCGCTTGGCCAGAACATGATGTATTTCTACCAGCCTTCACAAGTTGCGGCGGGGGAAGCACCTACTGACCAACGTTTTCGTGTCGGTGGCCTGGTGGTACCCGGCAGCGTCTCACGATCCAAAGACACATTGGCGGTCGATTTTGATGTAACCGACAACGTCGGTACCACCACGGTGCGTTTCAACGGCATCCTGCCTGATTTGTTCCGCGAGGGGCAGGGCATCATCGCCCACGGCAAGCTCAAAGGTGACGTATTTGAGGCGGATAAGGTTCTTGCTAAACACGATGAAAATTACATGCCACCAGAAATTGCCGACGCGCTTAAAAAGAGTAACGACGGCGTAATGCCATTTGGCGACGGCAAAGGCATGGCTCGTAAGGTAATGACTAATGAGGTACAACCGAAGTGATACCTGAACTCGGGCAGTTTGCCTTAATACTTGCGCTTTTAATGGCCATGGCACAGGCCGCCTTGCCGCTAATTGGTGCGGCAACTAATAATGCTCAATTGCTCAACACGGCAAGGCCAGCGGCCTATGGGCAATTTTTATTGCTGTTGATTAGTTTTGCGCTACTCACCACCAGCTTTATTCAAAGCGACTTTTCGGTTGCTTATGTAGCCAATAACTCAAACCTTGAGCTGCCGATGCGGTACCGCATTTCAGCGGTGTGGGCAGCGCACGAAGGCTCGCTGTTACTTTGGGCGTTAATCCTGTCGCTTTGGACGGCAGCTGTAGCAATTCGTAGCAAAGCCCTACCACTGGCGTTACTCGGTCGTGTTATTGCGGTAATGGGTTTAATCAGCATTGGCTTTCTGCTGTTTATTATTCTCACCTCTAACCCGTTTGAGCGACTATCCCCGGTGCCGTTTGATGGTCGTGACCTAAACCCGTTACTACAAGATTTCGGCCTGATTATTCATCCTCCGCTGCTCTATATGGGCTATGTAGGCTTAGCCGTGCCGTTTGCGTTTGCTGTCGCCGCGCTATTGGGCGGCAAGCTCGATGCAGCGTGGACCCGCTGGATGCGACCCTGGGCAACAATGGCCTGGGTGTTCCTGACTGTCGGTATTACGCTTGGCAGCTGGTGGGCTTATTACGAGTTGGGCTGGGGTGGCTGGTGGTTTTGGGACCCGGTTGAGAATGCTTCGTTTATGCCGTGGTTAGTCGGCACAGCGTTGATTCACTCGCTGGCGGTGACTGAAAAGCGTGGACTGTTTAAAAGCTGGACGGTGCTACTGGCAATTTTTGCATTTTCGCTCAGTTTGCTCGGCACCTTCCTGGTGCGTTCGGGAATACTGGTGTCGGTACATGCTTTCGCCACCGATCCGTCGCGTGGTGTGTTTGTACTCGCATTCCTGGCGGTTGTTGTCGTCGGGTCACTAACGCTGTTCGGCCTGCGGGCTAACACGCTACAAAGTGAAGGTGAGTTTCAGCTTTGGTCGCGGGAAGGCTTCTTGTTACTGAATAACTTATTGTTCGCTGCCGCTGCAGCATTTGTGCTGCTCGGTACTTTGGCGCCACTGTTGGTTGATGTAGTTACCGGCGAGAAAATCTCAGTCGGCCCGCCGTACTTTAACTGGATATTCGCGCCACCCATGTTGCTGGTAGCCGCACTGGTGGGTATAGGACCGTTACTTAGCTGGCGCAAAGGTGGCGATAGCAAATCGCTGTTGCTTAATCGCCTGCCGGTAATTGCTGGCTGCGCAGGGTTGGCACTGCTATTCCCGTTACTAGTCAGCCGCGGGTTTAATCTCGGCGTAATGCTGGCGATATGGGTCGCTTTTTGGGCCGCTAGTGCTGTTGTGTTGCCAATAATTACTCGCATTCGACGCGGCACGCTGGGCGGCATGAGCCGTAGCCAATGGGGAATGACCGTCGCTCATTTTGGCATCGCGGTATTTATTATCGGCGTGGCGTTTTTAGAAACCTATGCCATTGAGAAGGACGTGCGTGTCTCCGCTGGCGACCGGGTTGAGCTCGATGGGCTTACCTTCGAATTCCTGCCGGTGCTTACCTTGCCGGGCCCTAACTACCTCGCTCAGGCAGGTTCGATACGGGTCTATAAAGGCACTAAGCTTTTTGCCGAATTGCAACCCGAAAAACGCCAATACCGTGGTGGGCAAGGCGAGGCGGGCGGCGGTAATACTATGACCGAGGCCGGTATTCGCGGTGGCGTACTGCGTGATATATATGTGTCGTTAGCCGAACCATTTGATGATGGCAGTTGGGCGGCGCGCTTCTACGTCAAACCGTTTGTGCGCTGGGTCTGGGGTGGAGCACTGTTGATGGCCCTTGGTGGCCTACTGGCAGTCAGTGACCGGCGTTACCGTGCCGACCGTAAAAAAGCCGCAGCGGCTATGCCGGTCGGAGC
>CAJQNE010000077.1 GCA_905479545.1 uncultured Gammaproteobacteria bacterium
ATGCCACTGTTCTGCTGGACCTGGTTAATCACCGCGTACCTGCTGATCGCAGTAATGCCGGTATTGGCTGGCGCAGTCACCATGTTGCTCACTGACAAGTTTTTCGGTACCAGCTTCTTCGTTGCCTCAGGCGGCGGTGACCCATTGATGTTCCAGCATATTTTCTGGTTCTTCGGTCACCCCGAGGTATACATCATGATTTTGCCGGCCTTTGGTATTGTGTCGGCGATTATTCCGACCTTTGCCCGCAAGCGTCTGTTTGGTTATGAGTCAATGGTTTACGCCACCGCCTCAATCGCCTTCCTGTCGTTTATCGTTTGGGCGCACCACATGTTTACTGTCGGTATGCCGCTGACTGCTGAGCTGTTCTTTATGTTCAGTACTATGCTTATCGCCGTACCGACGGGTGTGAAGGTATTTAACTGGGTGGCCACCATGTGGCGCGGGTCGATGACCTTTGAAACGCCGATGTTATTCGCGATTGCCTTTGTGTTTTTGTTCAGCCTGGGTGGTTTCTCTGGCCTGATGATGGCTATTACGCCGGTTGACTTCCAATACCACGACACTTACTTCATTGTGGCGCACTTCCATTATGTGCTGGTGCCGGGCGCGATCTTCTCGATCATTGCTGCTGTGTACTTCTGGCTGCCGAAATGGTGTGGCCGTATGTACGACGAGACTTTGGGTAAGTGGCATTTCTGGCTAACGACCATCTTCGTTAACCTGACCTTCTTCCCCATGCACTTCTCTGGTCTGGCTGGCATGCCGCGTCGTATTCCGGACTACCACCCGATGTTTGCTGACTTCAACATGATGTCGACCGTCGGTGCCTTCGGCTTTGGTTTCTCGCAGCTGCTGTTTGTCTACATTCTGGTTAAAGCGGTTCGTAGTGGCGAACCCGCTTCAGCTAACCCATGGAACGCTGTGGGACTGGAGTGGACGCTACCGTCGCCCGCGCCTTACCACACTTTTGAAACACCGCCAGATCGTAAGTTGATTGACGCGCTGGAATACTAGGCAGGCAGCAGTATTAGTTCGAAAATTGCACTGGCCTGATTTTCAGGCCAGTGCGGCAAGGCACTAACTGGCATATGAGTACTTCTACAATGGCGAATCGCAATAACAAAGCAGCGCGTAGTGACCAACCGACGCGCACCGGGCTATCGAATGCCGCTTTGGGTGGCTTGGTTGCTTTAGTGCCGATTGGTATTTTTGTTGGCTACTTTTTGCTTAACATGTAGACGGCTTTGAGTAACGCAACCGTCAACGCAACTAAGCCAGGCAACCGCAACCTATTAGCCAAGCTAATGTTGCTGGTGGTTGGCATGTTTGCCTTCGGTTTTGCGTTAGTGCCATTGTACGATGTTATTTGTGACATCACCGGTTTGAACGGAAAGAGCTCAAAGTTGTTAGAAGCCAGCACCGGTGGCATGGGTGTTGTTGATGAAGATCGAGAAATTACCGTGTACTTCACCGGCTCGGTAGCTGCCGGGCTGGGATGGGAGTTCCGGCCGGTGGTGAGCAAAATGGTGGTAAACCCGGGACGCGAATACAGCACCGAGTTTTACGCTGAAAACGAGTTAAACGCCGACATTACCGGTAATGCAGTACCTAGTGTTGCTCCTAATCAGGCAGCCAAGTATTTTTTGAAAACCGAGTGTTTTTGCTTCACCGAGCAAACATTACTCGCTGGCGAGCGGCGCGATATGCCGGTTCGCTTTGTAGTAGATCCGGCCTTGCCACGGGATATAGATTCAGTGGCCTTGGCTTATACGTTTTATAAAACCGCTGACGGTGCAGTCGCAGCAAGTTACTAAACTTCAGCGATTAACTTTTTAGCACAGAATATTTGATATTGAAGTAAAGGGGCGATGTCCATGTCATCAACGACTACCGTAGACACGGAAGCATACGAGCACTATTACGTACCAAGCGGCAGCATTTGGCCAGTGGCACTTACCGCGGGTTTACTGCTTATGGCAGTAGGCGGCGCAAGCTGGATGAATGGCGCCGGTTGGGGTAGCACGACTGGCCTGATCGGACTGGTGATGGTTATCGGCTTTGCCGTTATCTGGTTCCGCGATGTGATTGCTGAGAGTGTTTCCGGCAAAAACAGCGCCCAGATGGGCCGCACTTACCGCTGGGGTATGGGCTGGTTTATCTTCTCGGAAGTGATGTTCTTCGCGGCGTTCTTCGGCGCGCTGTTTTATGGTCGTTCGATCGCTGTGCCGTTTTGGGCAGGGGCTGATCTGGAGTCGCACCTGCTGCTTTACCCGCAGTTTGATGGTGGATGGCCGACCAACGGCCCGGGTAACGAAGGCGGTAACTTCACCACCATGTCGCCGTGGCCACTGCCGCTCGCCAACACGTTGATTCTGCTTACCTCTGGCATGACCTTAACCTGGGCACACCATGGTCTGTTGCACGCTAAGCGGGCGCAGCTAAACATCGGCTTGGCGATTACCGTCGCCCTCGGTACGTTGTTTATGTTTCTACAGGCTGTTGAGTACTACGAAGCGTACCAGCACCTGAATCTGACGATGGAAACCGGTATCTACGGCGCAACCTTCTTTATGTTGACGGGTTTCCACGGCGCGCACGTTACTTTGGGTGCGATTATGTTGGCGGTAATGCTTGGCCGAAGTCTGAAAGGGCACTTCACTGCCGACGACCATTTTGGCTTTGAGGCTGCGGCCTGGTATTGGCACTTCGTTGACGTGGTGTGGATCGGGCTGTTTATATTTGTATACATACTGGTATAGCCGCTAGCACAGCGCGCTAGTCACCAGTGGCCCTGCGGGGCGACAAAAAGAAAACCCGCAGCTACCAATGCTGCGGGTTTTTTTTGTTAGTCACTGAAGCGCTTTCCAGTCAGTCGCCTTGCAATGCTATTGCTGTGTGGTGGGGGCTTTTAAGCGGACGTTGGGCGATTCGTTCGGCTGGATGACCCCCAGCAATAGGGCCAGTATCAATACGCCCATGAGCGCGGCCGAAAAACCGATTCGCCACGTCAGGGCCTTGGCGGTACGGTGGCCGGATTTATCTTTCAGCATAAAGAACATACCGAAGCCTAAGCTTATGACCATGAAGATCAGCAGCATGATGATTAAAAGCTTTACGAGCAGCATTAAAGTTATACCTTGGTTGTGTTCTGCGGCAGTCTACGTGGCTGAGGGCCAACTGTCTGCCACTGCGGGCGTTGCGTGCTAATGCGCCGCTGGTTCCCATATTTTGCCTTGCTGGTAGCGCTGGTGGCTTTTTGCAAACTGGGCTTCTGGCAGCTCGATCGTTATGACGAGAAGCTGGTGGCGGTCGCCGGAGTCGAAGCGGCTAAATCCGCCGAGCCGGTGCTATTAGCTGACGGTTTGCCCGATGATAGCCAGAAAATTACTTATCTTCGGGTTCGTTTGACGGGGCAGTGGCACCCGCAGAAGTCGTTTCTATGGGATAATCGCGTCCGCAAGCAGCGGGTCGGGTATCAGCTGGTAACGCCGTTTGAGCTAGAGAATGGTGAGTTTTTGCTGGTCGACCGGGGCTGGTTGCCGGGAAATCCCGATAGAGTGATTTTGCCGGCATTCGAAACCCCGACAGGCACACAGCAGCTGACGGGTTTATTGCGCCGCTTGCCCGAGGCCGCAATGCGGTTGGAAGAACAGCTTGAGACAGGTTGGCCGCGACGGGTGCAAACGTTAGATGCCGCTAAGTTGAGTGCTGCATTTGGCGAGCGCTTGCCCAATTTACTGTTATGGCTGGATCACGATGCCGCTAACAATCAACAGGCTGGTATTTATCCGGCGCTGCAACACTCGGTTTCTATGGCGCCCGAAAAGCATTTAGGTTACGCAGTGCAGTGGTTTGCACTGGCCGCAACGGCGGTAATATTAATTGGAATTATTGCCCTGCGGCGCCGCCGCAGAGCGCAAAACAGCTAATGTAATTATTGGCGGTGTAACAGCCGCGGCAACAAGCACAAGAGAACATTATGGAACGCACAATTACCGCGCAGCAGAGCAGTGGCCGACGCACTTTTATTCTGCTCGCCGTCATATTTTTTGGCCCGCTGTTGTTGGCCGCCGTACTGTTTAAATATCAGTTGATGCCGGGCGGCGCGACTAATAATGGCGACCTGATAAAGCCGCCGGTCGAGCTGGCTACCGCCGAACTGCCGCAGATGCATGATGTCGGCAGTATCGATAGTGGCGACTTGCTCAATGTTAAATGGACTCTTGCTTACGCCGGGAGTGGTGTGTGCAATGAAGTGTGCCAGCAGAATCTTTATCACATGCAGCAAATCTGGACGTTAACCAATCGCGACATGATTCGTGTGCAGCGGGCCTGGTTTGTTACCAGTGAGGCCGATGACAAACGGATCAAGAAGGTGATCAGGGACAATCCTAGTCTGAAAGTGCTGAATGTCAGCGGTACTGAGCTGGTCGGCCAGTTCCCGAATCTGGCGGAAAACGCAGCGAAAGGCAGCGACCGTATCTACGTGATCGATCCACAGGGCTTTATGATGCTGGAATGGAAGCCTGACCTTGACCCTCGCGACATGCTGAAAGACCTCAAAAAATTGCTGCGCCACTCGAAAACCGGATAACAATCGCTTAGCAACGTTTCTCGCAATGGCTTGAGAGAGCCGTCGCCGTTCAGGAAAAATATGTTCACAACCAAAAAATTAACCGCGCTAGCAACGGTGCTGGCACTCGGCGTTATTGTGCTGGGCGCTTTTGTGCGGCTTACCGACGCGGGGCTGGGCTGTCCCGACTGGCCTGGCTGTTATGGCCACTTGGGCGTTCCCGACCACGCCGCAGAAGTGGCCGCTGCCAATAATGCGTTTCCTGATCGCCCGGTTGAGGCTCATAAAGCCTGGAACGAGATGATTCACCGCTATTTTGCTGGTGTATTGGTTCTACTCAGCCTGTTGATCGCCTACGTAACCTGGCGACGCCGGGCACTGCAGCGGGTCGATTCGAATATAGCCCTCGGCGGCGTCGCGTTGATTTTCGCTCAGGCGATAATGGGGATGTTGACGGTTATTTGGCTGGTCAACCCGCTTATCGTCACCGGCCACTTGGTATTGGGCCTGAGTACCGCCGCGCTGTTTTGGGCTTTGCATATTCGTCAGCACCGTTTCCATTCGGTAACGACGGGTTCGGGTTTGCGGTTGATTACTCTTGTGGGCCTGATAGTACTGGTTTGCCAGATATTGCTCGGCGGCTGGACCAGTACCAACTACGCAGCGCTGGCGTGCACTGATTTTCCGACTTGCCACGGCAGCTATTGGCCAGATATGGATGCCAAAGAAGCATTTACGTTGTGGCGCGGACTGGGCGTCGATTATGAGGGGGGCGTGCTGGAGAATCGCGCGCGGGTCACCATCCATTTTGCGCACCGAATTGGCGCGATCGTAGCGGCTGTTGTTTTGCTGTTAGTTGCTATCGTGACGATGAAAAACGGTGGTACCGCTCAACGTCGGGTTGCTGCTTTGCTCAAACTTTTATTGGTTACGCAAATTGCGCTCGGCATTGTTAATATCGTCGGCAAACTGCCTTTAGGCGTGGCCGTAGCCCACAATGGTGTTGCTGCGCTGTTACTGTTGACGTTGGTAACGCTAAACTACATGGCTTGGAGTTCGCAAACGCGGGCTGCCGCCACTGACTAGAAGTCTCTGATGACCGACGCGACCCTCGCTGGCCAAGATTGGCGCAGCAAAGTGAACGATTACTACGAGCTGTGTAAGCCGCGCGTAGTCATGCTTATCGTCTTTACGGCGGTGGTCGGTATGGCATTGGCGTCGCCGGGGCTTATACCTTTCCACGCGTGGTTTTGGGGCACCCTGGGCATTGGCTTGGCGGCGTCGTCAGCTGCTGCCATCAACCAGGTCGTCGACCGACGGATTGACGCCAAAATG
>CAJQNE010000078.1 GCA_905479545.1 uncultured Gammaproteobacteria bacterium
TAGACCGGCAAGCCACTTAAACTGTTTGTGTTGAAGTCGCCGGTAGAGCAATAAACTAACCGGCATTAGCGCGATAACCAACCAAAACCCAGTAGTCGGCCAGGCGTAAAACGCGACCACTCCTGCCGCAATTGCCATGCAACTGTGCGGCAGGCTTAGCTGTGAAACGTTAACCGTGTTTGCCAAGGGCGGTTAAAAGAAATAGCGGTTTTGGAGTCACTGCGAGCCACAACAACGAGTAGCTGTTCAGAATGGCAGAAATGTAGCCAAGATATTAGCGACAAATGCTATACGGCACCGGCCGCAGGCCCTAAGCGTCTTTTTGGCAAGCCTTCAGGCCGTTCTTCAGGCGTTAATCAGCTTACCTTCATGTAACCGCAACTGGCGCTGCAGTTTTCCGGCTAAAACTTCATCGTGAGTGACTACCACCAGCGCGGTATCCAGCTCCTGGTTCAACTCCATCATCAGCTCTAGCACGGCCGCAGCGTTTTTAGCGTCGAGGTTGCCGGTTGGCTCATCGGCCAGTACGCAAGCGGGCCGTGTCACCAATGCACGGGCGACCGCAGCGCGTTGGCGCTCGCCACCGGAAAGCTCAGCGGGCTTGTGAGTAACGCGGGCACTAAGCCCGACCAGCCCGAGCATTTTTTCGGCTTCAGCGCGGGCACTGCTAACCGAATCGCCACCAATCAATAGCGGCATAGCAACATTTTCCAACGCCGTGAACTCAGGCAGCAGGTGATGAAATTGATAGACAAAGCCCATGCACTGATTACGCAACTTGCCGCGCGCCGCGTTAGAAAGTTTGCTCAGCGTTTTACCCTGTACGGTCACTTCACCACTATTGGGCAAATCCAGGCCACCCAATAAGTGCAGAAAGCTACTTTTGCCGGCTCCGGATGCGCCAATAATGGCTACCGATTCACCGGCCATAACGTCCATATCGACGCTATCCAGAATAACCAGCGTATCCGGGCCTTGTTTGAAGTGCTTGCTCAGTCCGCGCGTGCTAAGCACCGTGTTATTAACAGCGTCACTCATTGCTTTACTCATAGCGCAGCGCCTCTGCCGGTTGAATGCGGGCCGCTCGCATAGCCGGAATAACAGCCGCAATTACGGTTAAAGTAAACGACAGTACGCAGGTACGAATCACATCGCTCCACTCCAGTTTAGACGGCAGCTCGGAGATGTAATAAACACTGGAATTAAGGAACTGATGGCCCAACAGGCTTTCCAACCCGCCAACCAGCGTCGGTACATTCACGGCTAACAGCACCCCTAACACCACGCCGATAAACGTGCCCAGCAAGCCGATGATTACCCCCTGCACAACAAAGGTCAGCATCACCTCGGTCGGCGTCGAACCCAGGGTTCGCATAATGGCAATATCAGCTTGTTTCTCGGTAACGACCATCACCAGTGTAGAGATAATATTCACCGCAACAATCAGCATAATGAACGACAGTATGATGAACATTACTGTCTTCTCCATGCGAATTGCCTCGAAGAAATTGGCGTTGCTCTGCGTCCAGTCGCTGTAAAAATAGAAGCCATCGAGGTTCTGCACTACCTCGGTCGCCACACCGCGCGCCGCAAACATATCCTCCAATTGCAGGCGCACTCCGGAAACCGTATCGCCCATCCGCAGCAACTTACGGGCATCGTCGATATTAATAATCGCGGTATTGCGGTCGTATTCAAAATGCCCTACCGCAAAGGTGCCAACGATTTTAAAGCGCCGGAAGCGCGGCACCACGCCAGCAGGAGTGATGTTCGCCTGTGGAATAAGCAAATCGACCTTATCCCCGACACTCACCCGTAAATACGCTGCCAGCTCTGAGCCGAGCACAATTCCGTACTCGCCAGAGACCAAATCACTAAGTTTGCCGGCCGTCATATTCGCATGCACCTGCGAAACCTTTGGCTCCAGTTCGGGGTACACACCGCGCAAAATCACCCCGCTAAGCTGCTTACCGGCGCGCAGCATGCCTTCGCCATTCACAAACGGCGCAGCACCGACTACTTCCGGATGCTCCTCAGCGGATTTTTGCACCAGCTGCCAGTCTTCTAACTGCTGCTGCGGGCCACTGACTTGCGCATGCGAAATCATCGACAAAATGCGGTCGCGCAACTCCTGCTCGAAGCCGTTCATCACCGACATCACGGTAATCAACACAATGATCGACAGCGCGAGACCGCCAATCGACAGGAAGGAAGTGGCCGAAATAAAGCCGTTACGGCGTTTAGCGCCCGTGTAGCGCAGGCCGATATAAAGCGGGAGAGGTCTAAACATGGCGCGCATTAGAGCATAATCAGCACACTGAAATCGTCACATTCCTTGCAGCTTTACGAGGTGGCAATGTTCCGGCCCGTTGGGTAATTCTGCCCTTTCGACAGCAATAAGGCGGCGTTTGGGCTGCTATTTGATAGAATCAAATAGTTGTTACTACCTATAGCGAGTGCCTTGCGTGAAAAAATTCAGCCCACATTTTTGCCTATCATTGCTACTGGTTAGCGCGCCGCTTACTGCCCACGCGGATGAACAAACAATGTCACAGCGAATAGAGCAAGGTGACTTGTTGGCAATGCCTGAAGCTGCCAGCAAAACCCAGCGCCTGCCAACCAACGGCATGAACAAAGCCACGGTAGAAAGGCGCTACGGCGCACCGGCACGCAAAGATTCAGCCGTCGGCGACCCGCCGATTTCGGTTTGGTATTACGACGACTTCAAAGTGTTTTTTGAATACCAGTTGGTGCTGCATAGCGTCAGTGAATTGCGTAAACCCACTGTCTATGCCCCGCCTCAATAAAACGCCTGCCGGGATCAGCAGCTAGTCAACCGCCTACATTATTTTCTAAACGACCTCCTGAATGAAGCTACAACAATGCCAACCGGGCCAACAACAACTGGTACCGGAATGGGCTCCGCTCGAGCGCGTATTACTCACCTGGCCACGCACAGCCGGAGATTGGGGAAACAACTATTCTGCCGTTGAAGCCTGCTTTGTCGACTTAGCCAGCGCATTGCTGAAAATAACTAAAATCACTATCGCCGCCGAAACCGACAGCGTTGCCGAAAAATTGCAGCAGCAATTTCCTGCAGTCGAACTCATTGTCGCTGCCAATAACGATATTTGGGTGCGTGACTACGGCCCGCTAACGGTACTGCGCGACAATCAGCCAACACTGATAAACGCCACATTCAACGGCTGGGGCGGCAAATACCCTGCAGAGCGCGACAACAAAATGACTGAAGCGCTGTTGGCAGCAGGCGTTTTTGGCGACCGACCAATCCAACACAGCGGCATTATTCTTGAAGGCGGTGCCATTGAGGTCGATGGCAATGGCACGCTGATGAGCCGAACCTGCTGTCTACCGACCCGCGATAGCGGTAAATCACTCGCAACGCTTAGCGCCGAATTAGCGGAGCTGTTTGGTTTACGCCAAATTGTCTGGCTAGAGCACGGTGAGCTGGAAGGCGACGACACCGACGCTCACATCGACACCCTCGCCCGCTTCTTGCCCGGTAACCGCATTGTTTATCAAGGCTGCAGCGATAGTAGCGATAGCCATTACGCCGAATTACAGTTGATGGCAGAAGAGCTGGCTGCCATGCGCGACGTCGACGGCAAACCCTATACGCTAACCGCCTTGCCCTGGCCTGCAGCCACAACCAACAGTGATGGCGACCGCCTGCCATTGGGCTACGCTAATTTTCTGATCTGCAATGAGCATTTGTTATTGCCAACTTATGGCGTTCCGGAAGACGATGCCGCTATCGCCTGTTTAACTAAGGCCGCGCCAGACTTCACCATCGTTGCCATTAACTGCCGCGCACTCGTCGAGCAATACGGCAGCCTACACTGCGCTACCATGCAGATTCCCTTATAACCGGCCGCTTCGACCATCAAACAGACTCACGCGAACATGCCTTCACAGCCATTGATTCTCGACAATGGCGCGGTGCGTCACGGTATTTTTGCCGCGCCTGTCAGCGAAGTAAATTATCGCGACGCCGATGTGCGAACGGTGCTGAATAAGCCTGCCTCAAAGTTGCAGCGCTGGTCGGGGTTTAATCGCTTCCAGTATTTTGGCGTTTTTGGCGACGACCTGATCGCAGGCTGTGCCTTTGCGGACACCCGCTGGGTTGGCCTGGTGTTCGTCTATGTGTTCCAGCCATCCACCGGCAAGATGGAAGCCAAAACCTTCCATCTGCCGTTCGCCTGGGGCCTCGACCTGACGTGCTCGCCGACTAACGGCAGCAGCGAATTTAAGCGCGGTAGGAACCGGATTATTATGCGCTACGCTAACGGCAAAAAAAGCCTCAGCGTATCGCTGGCCAGCGGCCTCAAAATGGATTTGAGCTTCAGTGATAACGACTATCAACCCTTAAGCCTCTGCACTAAAGCGGGCCGTACTGGCTGGGTTTACGCCCAAAAGGCTGCAGGTGTAAAAGCCAAAGGCAGCATTCACTGCGGCCTCGGCCAATTCGATTTGGCAGAACAAAACGCCTACGCCCACCACGACTATTCCGCCGGATACATGCGTCGCGAAACCTGGTGGAACTGGGCCTGCTTCTCGGGCGAGCTGGCCGACGGCCGCGTGGTGGGCCTGAATATTTCCTGCGGCGTCAACGAAACCAGCTATAGCGAAAACTGCTTCTGGCTCGATGGACAATGTCTGCCGATTGGCTTGGCAGATTTTGAATTTGAACGTGGTAACGCGGATTCAGAGTGGCGGGTATTTACCACCGATGGCCGCTTAGAACTAAACTTTAAGCCACTGGGCGCTCACATCGAAAAGCTTAATGCGATTCTTCTCGCCAGCGACTTCAGCCAATTTTTCGGCCACTTCAACGGCCATATAATGTTAGAAAACGGCGAAATGCTGGAAATCGACGATCAGCTAGGCTTTGTTGAAGACCAATTCGCCCGCTGGTAGTCGCAAAGGATTTACTTTCGGTTTGACTTCAGAAGATGTTGTGAAACCAAACTTGGTACTCGGAGCCACCCATAACCGTTCAGCCTGAGCTCGTCGAAGGCCCGTAGCATGCGCTTCGACGAGCTCAGCGCGAGCGTAGCGCGGCGGGTCTCTAAGCCTAAAGGTACTAGATCGCCGCGCTACGCTCGCGATGACAAGTTGTTTCTTAGCTTAACGACGAGAACAGAAGTCAAATCCGCCAGAAGCGAATTACCCCCAACAAACCCGCCAAAAGCAATATCAAAGAACCCGGCAAAGGTATCGCCCTTGCACCAATATCGGCGGCCGCCAAGGCAAATACCGACTGGCTCTGGCCACTGCCGTTATCGGAAATCAACAGTATCGTCGTTTCGCCACTTTCTAACTGCGGACCCAACGCTAAGCCCTCAAAATTATTAGCCACAAAGCGGCCCGACCAGAGCAATTCTTTGGCGACGGTATTCACGGTAGCATCTAACATCGCGACCGTTGTTGTATCTTCGGCGCCGGTAAAATCAACGCGATAAAGGCTGTTTACAAACGTCGGGCCATTGGCAAAATCGACCTCAGTCCGGCGTTCCAGCACCAACAATTCGTTATTCGGTAGCAATAACAGGCCCGAAACACCGGAACGGCTTGGTGACGCGACAAAGCTGGTGTTCGGTATTGCGTCAACCGCATAAGCAAACTGACTGGTCGGTGCGAGCCCACTGGTAAGCTGCTGTAACCGAACTAGCGTCGATACCCGGCTTGGCCCACTCGTATCATTGGCAATTGGCCCATCAGTTGTCAGCGCTTCTTCGTTTGCAGTCCATACCATGCCATTGCCTGCGGTGACCGCCTCTAAACCGAGGTTGCCCCGTGCGTTAGCAAAGGCCGTAGGCTGCAGAATTTCTACCGCCATGCCGCCGCCAACGCCGTAGCGATAAAGGCTATTGCTCGCTTCACCTGAAACCAGCAGCCCACCGGCACCGTCATGAGTGAGGCCTTCAAAATCCTGCCCGCCAACAAAAGCAGCACCGCTGGTATCCAACAGGCTGACTGATGAGGCTACCGAGGGTGCTCCGACAATCTGACCAGTGACCGGGTCAATAGTGATACCTAAGGTGTAAAGGCTATTACTTTGGTCACCAACGGCATACCAGCTGCCATTGCTGTAAGCCAAATCACTGAGTTCACTGGCACCCGAATCGCCCGGCACAGCGACTGGCGAAGGGCCAACAGCACGCACGGTCACTGCGGAAGCCGAAAAACTGGCAACCCCAAGGGCAAGATAGACAATAGATCGTAATAACATGGCGAACACAGAGGTAAAGAACCCGCACAGATTAGCGGCTACGGGCTGCAGAATCTAGCGGGTAACAGGGTTGTTACAGTGTAGAACGCCTAAGCGCTAAGAACTGCAGGAAAGTGCCGAACAACCGGCTTTGTCACGTGCCCACTCGGGCCGCCGCTGCGCGTAACGCTCCATTCCGGGCTGCTCTTCAAAGGGCCTCTTCAAAACGGCAAGCAGTGTTTCCAGCTCGCTATTATCTCCCCTTTCAGCCGCCTCAATAGCTTGCTGGGCAAGATAGTTTCGGGGCACGTACAGGGGGTTTGCGGCGTTCATTTCTTTTTGGCGATCAGCCACCGGACGGTCATCGGCTGCCCGCCAGTCATTTAGCCAGCTAGTGATCGTACCGCGTAGTTCAGCCGTTACCTCTTCCGGCTTATAAAAGGCGGGAGCAAGAGCCTCTAGCGGATCGTCGCACTCCAGCGCTGCGGCTAAGTTGCGGAACAACAGGCAATAATCAGTTTCCGTCTGTTGAATCCAGCTAAATAGCGATTCCAGCAACGGAGCCGCTTGCTTCGCATCTTTAATGCCTAACTTTGCTGCAAAGCGTTGCTCGTAGAGCGCATCAAATACAGTGCGATAACTATCCAATGCGGCCTGCATCAGCTCCGCATCCTGCCCCAGCAGCATTAGCGCGCTACCCAGCTGCGCCAGGTTCCAATGAGCAATGCCCGGTTGGTTACCAAAGCTATATCGCCGACCCTGAGCATCGGTGGTATTGGGCGTCCAGCCCGGATCGAACGGCTCTAACCAGCCGTAAGGGCCATAATCGATAGTCAGGCCGTGAATCGACATATTGTCGGTATTCATTACGCCATGCACGAATCCGTAGCACTGCCAATCAACTACCATTTTTGCCGTGCGCTCGCACACCACGGTAAACCACTGCAGCACTGACTGCGGGTCTTTAGCGTCTAACTCCGGAAAGTGCTCGCGAATGGTGTATTCCACCAGCTGTGTCAGTAATTGCACGTCACCGCGCGAGGCGGGTAGCTGAAAATTGCCAAAACGAATAAACGACGGTGCGACGCGGCACACTATCGCACCAGGCTCCGCCGCAGGCCTACCGTCATAAAACATATCACGCACTACCAAGTCACCGGTCGTAACCAGGCTCAAAGCTCGTGTGGTGGGCACGCCCAGATGATGCATAGCTTCGCTGCAAATAAACTCGCGCAGTGAAGAACGAAGCACGGCGCGGCCATCTGCTGTTCTTGAATAGGGCGTTGGCCCGGCGCCTTTAAGCTGCAACTCCCAGCTCTTACCGCTCTCGCCCAACATTTCGCCCAACGCAATCGCCCGACCATCACCCAACTGCCCCGCCCAATGGCCAAACTGATGGCCGCCGTAGGCCATCGCATACGGCTGCATACCAGGAAGCAGCTCATTCCCGGCGAGGGCTTTAAGCCAGGCACTGCCAGAGGCAGGCTTATCGATGCCCAATTCGGCCGCCATTTCATTGCTCCAGCCCAATAGCCGCGGAGCAGCGACCGGCGTGGGTTCTACGAATGAGTACGCAGCACCTTCAACCTGTCGCGTGCCAGCAGCACGGGAGGGATCGGCAGGGAGTTGGTCGATAAAGCGGTTATTGAATTTTGGCAACGAAGCACTCTGGCGTATTTTGGTGTGGCTAGTTTAACAGCGCTGTTTTGTAACCACAGTTTTCACGGGTTGATCATCGGCACTAAGAACCCGGAGAAGCTCCGGAACTAGCTCGAACGTTCACAATATTGGCTAACAAGATAACCGCTGCGCCAATAAACAACGACAGCTGCAAGGACTCTGAATAAAGCAGCACGCCCAATAACGCAATCAATGGTAAGCGGAAAAAATCCAACACAACCACGGTAGTCGCTTCTGCATAACGAAATGCCGACGCCATACAAAAATGGGCGCTCAGCGCCGTCAGGCCGATAGCTCCTATCCAGCCCCATTGCAGTCCTGCGGGCCAAATCCAGCTATTCCAGCTAAGCACCAGCCCAACCGGTAACTGAATAAGACACATATAAAAAATAATAGAAAAAGCGCTGTTATCTGCGGTGAGTGCTTTCGTGGCGATATGCGACAACGCATAAGCTGTCGCGGCAGCTAACACAACGAAAATGGCAGGATTAACAGACCCGGCGGTCGTTTCAAGCACAATATTAACGCCGACTACTCCCATCGCCGTGGCGACAACCTTCCGCCGGGTGATTTTCTCGCCCAGCAATAGCGGCGAAAACAACAGAACCCAAAGCGGTACCGTAAATTCCAGTGCAAACACCTGCGCCAACGGCAGCAAACCTATTCCTAGAAACCACCCGTACTGGCCAGCGAAATGGAAGATGTTTCGCCCAATATGGAGCATTGGCTGTCGACTTCGGAGCTTGCTTCTATAGCTCGCGATACAGAGGAATGGTACCAACACCAGCAAACCAACAACGCTGCGGCCCAACAGCATTTCGAAAACTGACATTGCGCCGGATAGCTCTCGGGCACCTACGGCCATTAAGCAGAAAGACAGCAATGCGCCGACCATCCATATTGCAGCCTTAGCAAAATTCGCTTGGAAATGAAGGCCGCGGCCGCTACTCAACCGCTGAAATCCGTGAAATATGTAA
>CAJQNE010000079.1 GCA_905479545.1 uncultured Gammaproteobacteria bacterium
CCCAATAACCGTTCAGCCTGATGCTGAGCAACGTCAAAGTATCGAAGGCCCGTAGCAATTTAGCCAACCCTTCGACAGGCTCAAAGCGAACGAACCGCATGGCAAACCCGAAACGGGCGCTTCCCTGTAGGTGCGAATTCATTCGCACAACCTAACCGCTCCCGCCATGCCCGCCCTGTCCGAATAAATTCGAACCTACAATGTCTCAGAGCCCCTCCACGACCGTTCAGCCTGATGCTGAGCAACGTCGAAGTATCGAAGGCCGGAGCATGCACTTCGACGAACTCAGCGCGAACGGTTTTTTGAGTTGTTTTCAGGTTTATCCGAACACCACTGCTAAACTCCCCCCGTGAATCTAACTACCCCGAACCAACGCCACCCCATCTGCGCCATCGCCACTGCCCCCGGCAAAGGCGGCGTTGGCGTCGTGCGGCTATCTGGCGACAACGCCGAAGGCATTGCCGAAACCATAGCCGGCAAACTGCCACCCGCCCGGCAAGCCAGCCTGCGGCAATTCCGTAACGCCGCGGGCGAAAGCATCGACGACGGCCTACTACTGTACTTTCCCGGCCCGAATTCATTTACCGGCGAAAGCGTCGTAGAATTTCAGGGTCACGGCGGCCCGGTAGTACTTAATATGCTAGTCGAAGCGATCTGCGCCGCCGGCGCTAAACCTGCTAAACCCGGCGAGTTCAGCGAACGCGCCTTTCTGAACGACCGACTCGATTTAGCTCAGGCCGAAGCCATTGCCGACCTGATTGACGCCGGCTCAGCCGCTGCCGCCAAAGCCGCTATCCAATCGCTGGCAGGCGAATTTTCCGACAAGGTCAACGATCTGCTCAAACAGCTCATCGCGCTTCGCGTTCACGTCGAAGCCGCCATCGATTTCCCCGAAGAAGAAATCGACTTCCTTGCCGACGGCGCCATACTCGCCCAACTGGAAAACGTCGAAAACCTGCACAGCAAATTACTAAAAAGCGCCGAGCAAGGCCGGGTACTGCGTGATGGCCTAACCGTCGTTTTAGCCGGTCGCCCCAACGCTGGCAAATCCAGTCTACTCAATGCCCTTACCGGTGATGACACTGCCATCGTCACCGACATTGCCGGCACCACCCGTGATGTACTCCGCGAACGCATCCACATCGACGGCCTACCACTACACATTATCGATACTGCCGGCCTACGAACCGAAGCAGCCGACGCCGTAGAAGCCGAAGGCATTCGCCGCGCCCACAGAGAAATAGCCGAAGCCGACGCCTTACTGCTGGTTATTGACGACAACGACAGCGAAACGGCCGCCATTGGCGCCGAACTGTCTGGAATATCGCCACTGCCAGCCATCACCCGAATTTACAACAAAGCCGACCTCAGCGGTCGCAGCATTGGCCTAGTCGAGGGCACCAACGAATCATCTATCGCCATCGCCGCCAAAACCGGCGAAGGCATGGAAGCGCTCCGTGAGCACCTGAAACACATCGCTGGCTACCAAAACGAGCAGAGCGGCCAATTCAGCGCCCGCCGCCGCCACATCAATAACCTGCAAGCCGTCGGCCAGAATATTGACAACGCACGCTACCAGCTGGTCGAAATCCGAGCTGGCGAACTGGTCGCCGAAGAACTACGGCTGGCACAGGATCAGCTAGCTGAAATTACCGGGCAATTTACCTCCGACGATTTGCTCGGTGAGATATTTAGTAATTTTTGTATTGGCAAATAGCGGCAAATTACCAAGCGTAGCACCATGTACTACAATGAAATACACGCCGAGGTTTTGCCATGTCCGTTACCAGCGTCAGGCTCAATGCCGATATTGAAGCGCCACTCGAATCCTTAGCTACGAAGCTGCAACGTAGTAAGAATTTTTTAATCAATCAGGCCATCCGCGACCTAATTGCACGCGAAGCTATGGAAGATCATCGCTGGCAAGAGACGCTAAATGCACTTGAATCAGTGAAGACTGGCGACATCATAGAGGCAGACAGCGTTCACCAGTGGCTAAATAGCTGGGGCAAACCCAACGAATTACCAGCTCCTGAAAAGTGAATTTGCATTACTCACGAGAAGCCTTAAATGATTTGCAACGGCTCCGCGCTTTTATAGCCGAAAAAAACCCAGCTGCTGCTGCTAACATCGCGAACGAGTTAGTCACAGGCATCCGGCAACTGACTAAATTTCCGGAAATCGGCCTGCCGGTTCAACGCGCTCCGGCTCCTTCGCAAATCCGCGATTTATTCATCGGGAAGCACACCGCCCGATACTACTGGCTGATCACGAAATTGTCGTGCTGCGTATCTGGCACGGCAAAGGAGACAAACTTGGCTTTTAAACGCCTGAGGCACCACCAGATGCCAAATAGCCAATTTACCTCTGATGGCTTGCCCGGCCGAGATGGTTTTATAGTCCCGTAAGTTTTTGGACAGCCTCAACGCCTTGTTTCAGGGGCGAATTTTGGAACGAAGCGCCGAAGGCCCTAGTGGAAAACTTTGTCCAAGGAGCGTAGCGACTGAGCCTGCAACTACTTGTTATAGGCCACTAACTTAAACGCTTTTTCCATTTTTCCGGAGTCCGCTTTTGGTGCAATATAGCCAAAATATTTACAATGCCATTTTCATAAATGAAATACACCGAATAGGGAAAACGACGCAGCAAAACTTGGCGTACTTCTCGATACTTAACTTCGTAACCTTCGGGATTTGAAGCGACTCTCTCAATAGTTAGGTCTAGCTCTAAGATGAATTCAAGGCCTAGACCAGATTGCTGACTTTCGTACCACTCCGCCGCTTCGTCTGCATCAAGTAGTGCTTCCGGTTGGGTATTTATAGTATTCAATAGGTACGGTATTTCTCGATTAGTCCATCTCGAGCTTCATTCCATAAAGTACCGCCGTTCGGGTTTTGCTCATATGATTTTAGCCGCTCATCCAGAATGCGCTTGTGCTCGGAAGAAATCGGCAAATCACTACTATCCTTAGCTATTCGATCCCAAAGTTCCTCAACAAAGGCGATTTTTTCAGTTTTCGGGGCTCTATCGAATTCGGGTGGTATTTGTAAGTTGGCTGTCATAGGGAAACCTGTAACGAATGCAATTCATAAGGTTAGCTTAACATTTCACGGTAGGCGTGGCGTATAACATCGCACATACAACCCGTAGGGCGGTTTAGCGCAGCGTAAGCCGACACCCGCTATCAAACTACACCAACACGCCATCGACCAGAATATTGAAAACGCACGCTACCAGCTGATCGAAATCAGAGCTGGCGAACTGGTCGCCGAAGAACTACGGCTGGCACAGGATCAGCTGGCTGAAATTACCGGGCAATTTACCTCCGACGATTTGCTCGGTGAGATATTTAGTAATTTTTGTATTGGCAAATAGTTCGCCACGACGTGTAAAAAATCCAATAACCTATAAATAGGACTGAATGACCTTTGCCGGCAGGCTTCAATGCTCAGCTCACCGAACTCCGGCCAATTTAGTTTTCAAACCTCAGTAATGCTGTCGTAGCCGTAAACTGGTAAAATGATTTCAATGCAATCATTGAGACCAAACCAATGGCTAGTTTAACCATCCGTAACCTAAACGACGACATCAAGTCTCAGTTACGCCAACAAGCAGCGGCGCACGGACACTCGATGGAGCAAGAAGCTCGCCTGATACTAAGCGCCGCAGTGTCTCAGCCTGCCAGTAATGAATCGTTTGTTCAGCGTTTACAAAACCGGTTCAAAGGGCTGGATACCAGCGTGCTGCAACAACCCGAAAGAACCGAAGTACCGCCAGCGCTAGACCTTTCAAGCGTAGAAGATCGCTAACGTGTATCTGTTAGATACCGACGTACTGTCCGAGCTGCTAAGAGCCAAACCAAACGCTGACGTGCTTAACTGGGTGAGCCAACAACCACCAAAGCAGCTTTACACCAGCGCTATCACCGTAGCCGAAATGCTACGCGGAGTGGCCAGTCTTCCTAACGGCACAAAAAAGCAAAAGTTACACCAAGCCGTCACGGCCATGCTCAATGAAGAATTCCACCAGCGCGTATTCAGCTTCGACCAGGCAGCTGCCGTGAACTACGCACTGTGGGTTCAACAACGTCAGGAAGCAGGCAGACCGGTCAGCCAGTCAGACGCACAAATAGCGGGCATTGCGCTATCGGTAAAAGCCACTCTAGTCACCCGTAACACCAAAGACTTTTCAGGCTTGGCAGCCCAACTAATCAACCCGTGGCATACAAACCGATGATGATCGCTATCGCCTTATTTCAGGGGCGAATTTTGGAACGCCGCCGGAGGCGTAGTGGCAAACCCTGCCACGCTCCATGCAATTGTTATGCGGCAGCGCTTTCAAACCGCTCAACGTGATTGGCTGGCCGATTGAGTGATAAATCATGCGTAGCCTGTAAGTTCAGCCAAAACTCCGGTGTTGTCGCTAAAGCTTCAGATAGCAACCAGGCGGTTTGAGGTGATATGCCACGTTTGCCACGAACAACCTCATTCACTCGCTGAATGGGAATGCCAAGGTGCTTGGCGAGAGCATTTTGAGTTTGGCCCATTGGCTCTAAAAACTCTTTAAGCAAAATAATGCCGGGATGAGTGGCAATACGATTAGTTGGAATCATGGGTTACCTCAAATTAGCTAGTGATAATCAACAATTTCGACATCATGGACATTTGATCCTTGCCAGCGAAATACGATACGCCATTGCCCGTTGATGCGAATACTATGTTTCCCGGAGAAATCTCCCCGAAGTGCTTCGAGACGATTGCCCGGCGGAGAACGAAGATCATCGAGATTTTGAGCAGCATTAAGTACGTCTAGCTTGTAGAGCGCCACTTCCTTTATCTGGGACGGAATTCGTCTAGCCCGGCTGGAGTTAACGCCGTGAAAGAAGTCAGAAGTTGCTCTGCCCGCGAATGATTCGATCATGTATCGATTTTAACACATACACGGTATTCGTGTATTACTTCGGTTTTGACGCATAACACCGCAGCTACAACCCGTAGGTCGGTTTAGCGAAGCGTAAGCCAACAGCCGCCAGGGAACTGCACCAACAAACAGTCGCACAAAGCTCTAAAACGCCAGCTATCAGCTGGTCGTAACATTTTTTCCTCAACCTCGAAAACTCGATACATCTAACAATCATCGATTAAAGTGGAGCTGGATATTCTGAAGGATATTTTCTGCACTACCGCGATAAAGCCTCCAAACAGTACCTCATCAGTATTTTCATAATTTCCCTAAATTTTCGTTAATATACTTATTATAGATAATTAGCGAGTGTTAAAATCAAAAATAATGTATAAAATTCAACTTTTTACAGAGTTCTTTCTGAATATAAATTGACCCACAGTCAATTATTACTAATCTCAGGCCGCACTATATTAGTAATAATTGTTGAAATATATAAGTACATATTTAAAATGTACTTATATATTTCAGAATATTTATATATTTATGCAAAAAAAAAGCAGGGAAAGATTCGTAGACTTGGCGGAAAGCAGGGTAAATTCGGCCATAAAGACCATTAGACTTATAGGAAACTTGTCCAATAAGTCTAACTATAGCTATGAAAAAATTGATATTGATAAAATTTTCAAGGCTCTAGAAACTGAATTAAAAATTTGCAAATCTCGATTTTCGGACAGCTCTGGAAAACCAGATAACGAATTCAAGTTATAAAAATTATAGACCGAAATATATCTGGAGCTAACGCTATGACGAAACTGCACGAAGATTTATCGAAGAGCATAATTGCTCAATTGTTAGAAGCAGTATCGACCAACGATGTTAAAAAAGTCCTGACATCTAGCCCAGCAACTCCGCTATTCAAAGACGATAAAAACTGGCAGCCATACGGTAACCGTGAAAAAAACTGGGACATTATTGGCAACCAGCAATCTAACGGTGCCGGTGCATTCACTGAACTGGTGGTTAACGCCCAAGATTCAGTCTTAATCCGTAAAGCTCGAGAATCTGGTATTGATGACCTTAGAGGAAAAGATGTTCCTCAATCCATGTTTGAGGCGGTCGGCACATTCTTCAACCATGTTGTCGAAGGTAAAATACAAAATCTAAGCGCAAAGCAGCTCACAGATTTAGCCGAAAAAACAACCGTTGTAGGCGTCAAGCGCAGCTCAAAGAAAACCAGGTTTCCAACATACACAATCGTTGACCGAGGCGAAGGGCAACGACCCAAAGACTTTCCAATTACTTTTCTCTCACTAAGCCAACGCAATAAAGAAGGCGTTCCTTTTGTGCAGGGCAAATTCAACATGGGTAGCACAGGTTCCCTGAGCTTCTGCACGAAGGGAGAACGAAGAAATGGCTTGTACAAGCTTATCGTTTCAAAACCTTATGACGACCCAGAGTCTCCATGGGGCTGGACGCTAATAAGGGTTAGGGGGCCAAGGGGTCAAGAATCGCTACCAGTAACTGAGTATTTCTTTCCAGGAGAGATTCCAAAGTTTTCAAGTGGCCCAATCGGTATTTTTGAGGAAGCTGGAGAGAGGCCGGTAGAATCTGGTTCGATTATAAAGCTCTATGACTACTATATTGGCGAACCGTACCACAATGTTGATTTGGGCTTAGACCAAGGATTAATGACCAACCTAATCAACTGTGCGTTACCAATTAAATTATTGGACTTCGATGCAGAACCAGTTCTAAACAAGGGAGATCTGCGAGCCAAGGGTATAGCCGCGCGAACTTTTGGTGGGCTATCTTTGTACTTAGGAAACAGTGCCGATGACAGTGATAGTGAAGACAAAGAAATAGCGGCCAAACCTGATGGAAAAAAGCCACTTGAATTTGTTCACCACGTTACTACTGATGAAACAGGCGACTTGGGGTCAGTAAAAATTTTAGTCACCGGCATGAGCAAACTGCCTAAATGGCTACTTAGGAACCCCGCCCGAATCTTCTACACAGTTAATGGGCAGCGCCAAGCGTTCGAAAGAGCAAGCTTTTTAAATAGTAGCAAAGTCAAACTCGGTGACTTGAGAAACCACCTCATTGTAGATGTTCAGTGTGACGCAATGGAAAAAGACGCTCTAACTGATATCTTTATGCCTGACAGGGAGCGAAAGAAAAATGGGCGATTGGCCAAAAAGCTTGAGGAGCTTGTAGTTAACTCTCTAAAGAACGACTCAAAACTCAAGCAATACGTAAACATTATCAGACAACGCCGAGCTAGCGCTCATGTTGAAGATGATGAGGCTACAAAGAATTTAATGGACGAACTTGTAAAGGCCGACCCTAGCATCAGAGAACTGTTCGGTTTAGGCAGCGTAGTGTTAGATACCACCAAAGTTACCGGTGGCGGGATTCCCTTCAAAGGAAAAAAATTCCCTACATTTCTTGATCCTTTAAACCTGAAAAAAGATGGAGAACATTGGATAAAAGAATTGCCTGTCGGCAACTCCTTGCGCCGTGTTCAATGTGGAACCGATGCTTCAAATGACTATCTTTCGAGGAGCAAAGACCCTGGAAGTATTTTATGTTCAGTACCGGCAGACCAACTGGAACGCAACCTTTCACTTCACAATGGGACTCTCTCATTCTCGCTAAAAGCTCCCGAATCAGCCAAAGTCGGCGACAGTATTATGCTTCGGCTAGGTGTGAAAGATAACGGCCCCAATTTTGATGGTTTAACTATTGAACTAAAAGTCATTTTTACAGCTGAGGAAAAGGTACCAACGATCAAACCAGGCAAACCACCTAAAAAGTTAGCTGATCAGAAAGAAACATCAACCCAAGCTAAAGCACCACCGCCGATAATTTTAATAAAAGAAGCTGAAGGCGCCGAATTTTCTTTCGACGAATCCAGCGGTGGCGTTGTCACCGAAGGAGAAAATGGCAGCAAGGTATACGTATACGGTGGAAATACCCACTATAAGCAAATGCTAGCAAACGAATCGCGAGACGCGGAACGCTCACTGATAGAACATAGATACAAGTATGGCCTTGGTTTACTCACACTTGCGCTACATAACCGGGCGGTCAAACTCTACAAAAACGAGGACAGCCAGCTCAAAGAAATTGACCCTGAAGAATTTGTCCGGACGTCAAGTTCAGCAATTGCTCCGTATGTTGTAAGCGTAATCCATCGCCTGGGACAGCAAATGTTGGATTAGCACAGCCAATGAGATAACACTCGGCTCCCGACCATTAGAAAGCCCCAAGGTGTTGGTCAGAATCATAACTAACACCCACTAATTGGAGTTTTCACTGTAATATCTGTGGTAAATAAGCGGTGCAAATTTTGCACTCTAAAATTATCCACTTATTATTGTTTAAAACCTGTTATCTGATGACTAATGCCAATATTGCCTCTTGCGATTATTTTGCCGTAGATTTCTTCTGTGGCGCTGGCGGAATGAGTCTCGGCCTAGCCAACTCAGGTATAAAGGTTCTGGCTGGTATCGACAATGAGCAACGATGCCAGCAGACCTATGAGCAAATCAAAAACAATGACCTGTCTAGCCCAAAGTTTCTCTGCAAAGACATTTTTCCAGCAACGGAAGAATATCCGAGTGGCGAGCAGCAAGAAATCTCGGAGCAAATTAGCAATCTTTTGGAACAAGCAAAAAAACGATCCTGTAATGAAACCCGGCTTATTTTTGCGATCTGTGCTCCATGCCAGCCTTTCACCAAAATAACAAAAATCGAACTATCTGATAAGGGGAAATTTAAACGCAACAACGACAAGAATTTGCTAATGACGACTCTAAACCTAATTGAAGAGTTCAAGCCTGACGCAATTATAGTCGAGAATGTTGAAGGGATCTCAGACGGCGGGGAAGGCTCAGTTCTATCCGGATTCAAATCGGCACTTAACAAATTAGGTTACTTTTTTGACTCTAAAATTGTCAATTCAGGTAATTTCTCAGTACCGCAGTTGCGAAAGCGCACGATTGGAATGGCTGTTCATAAAAGCCGCAGCGGCACTGCCATCGGAGTTCCGGAAAAGGACCCAAACTCCTCCCATGTGAACGTAAGCGACGCAATCGGGCACTTTCCAGCAATCTGCGCTGGTGAAGCTCACGAAAGCATTCCCAACCATCGGGCACGAAGCCTTAATGACCTAAATCTAAAAAGAATCTCCTGCGCCCCTCCAGGGGAGACTAACGGATATCTACAGAGCACTCGGTACGGAGATTTATCGCTAGCGTGCCACAGAAGACTCAAAGCAAAATCTAAATCAGGAACTGGATCGTTCTCAGACACCTATACTCGGATGCATCCAGCGCGAAAAGCCCCAACGATGACGACCAAGTGTACGTCTATTACGAATGGCAGGTTTGGACACTACGACACTTCCCAGCACCGAGCTATTAGCGTTCGAGAAGCAGCAGCAATTCAAAGCTTTCCTGACAATTATGTGTTCTACCCTGAGACGCAGGTAGAGTTCACAGCAAAGCTGATTGGAAATGCGGTCCCACCGAAACTAGCTGAGTATTTTGGCAAATTTCTAGTTCAACAGTTGTAGCTAGGCTCAATTCCTCTTCGGCATTGAGAAAGGCATTGGCAGATACAACGACTTGCTGCGATTAACTCGCAATAATAACTCTCTATTAAACCCTTACCCCGCAAAGCGAACGCGGAAATTAACTATTCGCATGCGCGACGATCAACTCGGCTATTTTAAGGGGATGTTGGATGGCAGATGTCCACGATAAAGCCACCCGCAGCCGCAACATGTCGGCCATTAAGGGTAAAAACACCAAGCCTGAACTGTGGCTGAGGCAACGCTTACATGCTCTTGGCTTCCGATACCGCTTAGACGCGAAAGACCTACCGGGCCGGCCGGATATCGTTCTACCAAAATACAAAGCAGTGATTCTGGTGCATGGC
>CAJQNE010000080.1 GCA_905479545.1 uncultured Gammaproteobacteria bacterium
AGACGCAATGACCACGGCTGACCGGTACGAGCACCCGCTTTTAACAGCGCATCCTCAAACACAGTACCGCCACCATTAAAGCTCTCGCGAACTTCGGTCATGAATGGCTCAGACATCGACGGGTCGGTGTAAACAACCTCATCAGCATGTGCCGTTGAAACCATTAAACCAAGTACTGCACCCAACGCCTTATCCCAAAGACTTGCAGGCTCGGCAGAAGACTGGCTGTCACGCCACTCAGGGTGTACATCGTTAGTATCCATCTGGTTCTGAATCACTTCCTGTGGTGAGTCGACAAAAATCTCGACGTTACGGAAGGTACCCGGCGGCAATAGCTTCTCGAGTGCCTTACGAACGCTGGCTGCACGACGGCGAGCCAAGTCGAGGTTGTAGCGTGCGTTGTGACGCTTATCAGCGTGACCTTCAATGGCCAAACGTCCGCTACGGTACTTCATAATGGTGCGAGCCATTCTGGCGATATCCTTACGCGCTTCCGGACGAATGGTGTCGCGATCGGTATCGAAGAAGACCTCACCAAGGCGTGCCTCAATGATCTTCTCGTTCCGCATCTGCTCAACCGGTATGGAAACACCGAAGTTGATCTTGCTCATCAGGCTAGGAGTAATCCGTAATACCCGTGGATTCTCCGTGGTGAAGCTAGCATTACGTGGCAAGGTATAAGGATCAACCTTGAGGATGAAGTTACGGCCAGCAGTCATATAACCGCCATCAACATCAGCAATATGGTAACGACCAAACTGATCAGTTTCGATCAGCAAGCCGCCAACCGTCGCCAGGCGAACACCAGGAATACCTTCCTCATGGATACCGTGGTTGGTAATCGTCAGGGTCATGTTATTGCCCTTCATGATCCGTGTTACACGAATATCCTGCCCGCTCATGCCGCGCTTAACCTGACCAACATGGGCCTCGGTACGCACGTCATTAGAACTTAGCTGTACGCGAGTGCCCTGACGGGTGCCAATCAGAATGGTATCCAGATCGGACGACGTCATTTGAGTGCGAACCGTCACGCGATGGAATTCAAACGGATCAGCAACACTGGTACGGCCACTGATTTCGCCAATTTGAATGCCTCTGGCCAAATCACCGGTTACCCGCTGCGGGCCACTACCGTAGTCGATGGTGGTACTACCGGCCACGTAACGTGAAGGATTACCCAGTATTACCGCAACACCCGTTGCGTCGGCACTATCCTGCCAGCCGTCACGATCGCGGTCGTGGAACACTTTACCGATGATCGTCGTTTTGTCGAAGATCGGGTCTTGTTCAAGTGTCACCACTGCCTGAGCTTGATTCGACACAGAAGCGTTACCCATGAAGGCTTCCGCAGTATTGGTATGGGTATCGCCAATCACGCCGGCACCGACCCGCATCAGATAAGTGATGAACACCGTTTCCTGAGCACCCAAATCAAACGGTCCGAAATTCGGGTTAGCAGCATTACTTGCACCAACAACCGATGTTGTCGAGCCACGAGTAATACGTGCGCTATTGGTTACATAGCGGAAACCGGCCGGAGCGTTGTCGCGAATTACCAACCCGGTAAACACCGTTGAGTTGGGGTTCGTTAATGTAAGCGTGTAAGGCACTGTTTCGTTAACAGTTACCGTCGACTTGCCTGCAGATTTCGACAACATCAACGGGCTGTCGCCAAAGTAACCAATAGGATCGCCGTTCACATCACCAATCGCCGGATCAATATCAAACAACTGAGTCGCATTATTAGTTGTGAGGTTAAGGCCCGGCGGCGGCACCGTGACAACCACTTGATAAGAGCCAGTAGGGATGTTAGCGAAGCTGAATAAACCGTTATCGTCGGTTGTTGCCTCACGTGGATCACCATTGGCATCGAGTACCGGAGTACCGTCTTGGTTTTGCAGCTGCACTACTGCACCCGCAATACCCAGCTCGCCGTTATCCAGGCTAGCGCTGTTGTTCGTGTCGCCGAATACCTGACCGGTATAGATCGCCTGAGAGACACGAGGAGGCTCGATCGGGGTCGGGTCATCTTCACAACCATTTGACGTGGGATCAGCGACACAAGCCGGATCGGTCGGTGGCAGTTCGTTTGGTATACGGTTGCCATTCGGGTCAGGCTCCGTCCCGTCGTCCGAATTATCAGTTGTTGGTGTGCCATCAGGGCTCTCACCACTAGCAACCGCTTGGTTGAAGTATGTGACAACGTTCTGAGAATTCGGCTGATAGCGGATGGTAAACGTGATATCAGCTGTTCCGCCCAGTGGTAAGGCACCCGTCGCAACGATGGTCGACGCATCGCCGTCATAACCGGTGTTAGCGGTCAAGCCATTCGCAGATATCGACGTATTCACTACCGAGTAGCTTGCCGGCGCGGTGAATACTGACGTCAGATCGTCAACCACCATGACATTATTCAAGGCCGTATCACCAAGGTTCGCTACGTTCAGCGTAATGACCGTTTCGAACTCACCTGCGGTACCGGTAGCAACTGAAGTACTTGCCTGTTTCGCAATAGCAATCTGTGGTGTGGGTAGCGGCGTAATAGGTGTCGGATCATCTTCACAACCGTCTGCATTAGCGTCTGCTACACACGCTTGATCGGTTGGTGGCAGCTCACTAGGATCACCGTTACCGTTCGGATCAGGGTTGGTACCGTCATCCGAGCTATCCATAGTCGGCGTACCAGCCGGACTAACGCCACTAGCGTTCGCCTGGTTCAGGTAAGTCACTAAGGTGTCGCTGTTCGGCTGGTACCGGATGACGAAAGTCACGTCGGCAGTACCATTAAGCGGCAGATCACCTGTCGCGAGGATGCTGTTAGCGCTACTGCCATCGTAACCCGCTTCAACTGTCAGCCCGTTGGCAACCAATGAACCCGCGACGATCGAGAATGTTGCTGGTGCAGCGAACACACCGGATAGATCATCCGCGATGACCACGTTGTTCAACGCGGTTGCACCAAGGTTAGCGATGTTCAAAGTGATAGTGGTATCGAACTCACCAAACACACCCGTACGGACAGATGCAGAAGCCTGCTTAGCAATAGCAATTTGCGGTGTCGGCGCCGGGGTAATCGGCGTCGGATCGTCTTCACAATCAACGTCCGCGGGATTCGCTATACAGCCCGGGTCAGTTGGTGGCGTCCCTGTAGGTACGTCATCGCCGCTTGGGTCAGGATCGGTGCCATCATCGGAGAAGTCCGTGGTTGGCGTGCCGCCCGGGCCCTGGCCATTTGCCACCGCTTGGTTGAAGTAAGTCGTAACCGCAGTGCTATTTGGCTGGTAGCGAACGGTGAAGCTCACTTGTGCAGTAGCTCCTCTTACCAATCCACCTGTAGCTACTAACGTATTGCCAACACCGTTATATCCGGCAGATGGTGTCAAGCCATTGTTGGCCGTAACCGAGTTAGCAACCACACTGAACGTAGCTGGCGCAGGGAATACTGAAGTCAAGTCATCGATGACATTAACACTTACAAGGTCAAGGCTACCGAGGTTTTCGACATTCATCGTAATGGTAGTCTCGAACTCACCCTCCGTCGCAGTTGCAGTAGATTCGCTCGCCTGCTTGGCAATACCAATAATGGGTTGAGCCAGACCAAAGTCAAAGTTCAGATCGCTTCCGGTAATGACGAAGGTACTGGTGTTATCCAACCCGCCGTCACGGTCTCCAGTGGCTTCGAAGCCAACTGGCGGAGTGATAGCAACCGTAGTGCTACCGACCGGCACATTGATGAAGTTATACACGCCATTAGCATCGGTGACGGTGGTCTGTGTTGCACCGTTGGCATCGGTCAAGGTGAGAGAAACATTGGGGAGACCGGGCTCACCAGTATCTTGCACTCCGTTGCCGTTCTGGTCATTAAATACCGTATCACCGACATTGCCCTGAGCCTGAATACCGAAGTCAAAGTCGAGATCGCTTCCGGCAATAGTGAAGGTGCTGGTGTTGTCCAGCCCGCCGTCACGGTCGAAGGTGTTCACGAAGCCCGCTGGCAAC
>CAJQNE010000081.1 GCA_905479545.1 uncultured Gammaproteobacteria bacterium
GTGACTTTCTTCCAGGCCAACTTCGCTAAATGGTTGGTCAGCGGCTCCAACTGATTTTTGTCAAATTGCGGATGCATCAACTTCTTGCCAGAAATTCGTAACGACATAGCTAACACTGCCCAATACAGCAGAAAATCATCGGCCATTTGGTTAGTGGTTAAATTCTCCGTCGGTATGACCGTGTGACCTAGCGATTCACAGTGCGCCGCCAGCCGTTGAATTTCGCTCAACACCTCACCATCTACATCACGACCATCGGGCAGCTGAGTTATAAGCCCGATCCGCAGCGGCTTCCGCAACGGCTCATTCACCATACCAATCGCTGGTAATGCATTATTGCGGTAAAACTTTTCAGCAGCCGAAAAATACAATGCGGTGTCTCTGACAGTGCGACTAACGACGCCATCCACCACAATATTAATCGGCATTTTTTCGGTGCCGGGAAAATTCGGCAGCCTTGAGCGAGTTGGCTTCAGGCCCACCAGGCCGCAGCAGGACGCCGGAATACGAATCGATCCGCCGCCATCGTTGGCCTGTGCAATCGGCACAGCGCCAGCAGCAACCATCGCCGCCGAACCACCGGAAGAACCACCGGTTGAATGCGCGGTATTCCAGGGGTTACGTGCAGGCTCGCCCTGAGTGAACTCAGTGGTGCAGGTCAGGCCAAACTCCGGCAGTTTAGTTTTTGCTACAGGCAGCAATCCCGTTGAACGTAATTGCCTGACGTATTCACCGTCGTCGCTAACGGTAGTGGCAGGAATTGCTCTGGAGCCGTGGCGGGTTGGCAAGCCGGCCAGATCAGTGTTGTCCTTGATTAGCGTCGGGACGCCCGCAAACGGCAGCTGGTCGTCGCCACCCACCTCAGCCTGCGCTGCGTCAAACCGTTCGCAAACCAACGCTGTTAGCGTTTTGTCAGCGGTTTGCAGTCGCAACTTCGCAGCAGCAAAAACTTCGGCGGCGGATGTTTCACCACTGCGAACCGCGGCAGCAAGTGCGGTCGCGTCCATATCGCCCATTGCATCGCTTGAAATTACATGAAATTTGCTAACACTGACGCTGTTGCCGGGCATTGTTTATAGATCCTTATTCGCAAGACAAAACTTGAGCAGCCGCTCAATCGAAGATAGCACTATGGACGGCAATAAAAATGGCCGCAAGTACCGCAGCAGCGCACACAATGCCGTTAGCTATTTTGTTGTCAATTGTTAAGCAATGTTCATTACACATTGCGTAACAAACCCGTGCCCGGCTGTTCGGCATACTGCTCCCCAACAGCAGAATAACCGACCTCAGAATCGCAGCATAGCGAAGCGGGGATACAGCAATACTCACGGGGAATTATTATGTTGGCAGTACGAACTTGTTACGGCGTATCGGCATTTATGCTGCTTTCGCTAACCATTGCGGCAATCATTTAAGCCGCAATAAAACGACAAAAATTTCAGCACTACAAGAATTTTAGTTTAACCAAGCCTCGCCATAGAGTGGGCAAAAAGCAAAAAAACAAAGCTAAGCATAGAGCACTAAAAAGCCGCGATTCCATGGAGGAATCGCGGCTTCTTTTTTGGCGCTAGTGTCTCGTCCTGAAATAAGTTGACAGAAATGAGACTTGTTTTATGGAAAGTAAAGAACGACAACGCGTAAAGCGCACGCAACGTGATTACAGTTTAGGCTTTAAATTAAGCGTAGTAGCTGCCGTAGAAGGCGGCGAAATGACCTACAAACAAGCCCAGCGGCACTATGGCATTCAAGGTCGAAGTACCGTGTTGGTCTGGCTACGCAAGCACGGTAATCTGGACTGGTCCCCTCGTCATCGACCAACAGAGTACCGCCACCTCATGCCTGTCAAAGAAACCCCTGCCCAGAAGATCCGTCGACTAGAGCGTCAAGTAAAAGATCTGCAGGACAAGAACCTGTGTCTGGACACAGTGGTCACCATCATCGATACCGAATACGGTGGCTCAATCCGAAAAAAGTACTTGGCCGATGCGCTCGCCGACTTCAGCAAGAAGGAAGGCTCAGTTTGAGTCGGGCGTGTCGGTACTTGGATGTCAGTCGTCAGACGGTGTATCAGCAAGAACAGCGAACCGCTGAGCGAACTAATACCGGATCAGCGATTACGCCTCTTGTGCAGCACTGGCGTCGCCAGATGCCACGTGTGGGAACGCGCAAGCTCCATCACCTAATGCAGTCACAACTGAAAGCACAAGGCATCAAATTGGGACGAGATGCGCTGTTCAACCACCTGCGAACAGAGGGTTTGCTGGTTAAGCCCAAGCGCCGATTTACCAAGACAACCTACACCTATGCCTGGATGCGAAAGCATCCGAATCTGTTTAGTGGCCAAGAAATCTATCGCCCGGAACAGGCTTTCGTCAGCGACATCACCTACGTGGAAAGTGGCGAGGGAGTACATTATTTATCGTTAGTAACGGATGCTTGCTCACGCAAAATCATGGGGCACGAGCTGAGTTGGCAAATGAAAGCCTCGGATACCGTGAAAGCACTTCACCGGGCGGCTGGCCAACGGCACACCAAACAGCCGCTCATTCATCACTCAGACCGGGGGACTCAGTACTGTTCTAGGCTGTACCAGCAAGCACTGAAACAACACGGTATTGAGCCCTCAATGACAGATGGTTATGACTGCTATCAGAATGCGATGGCGGAAAGAGTTAACGGGATATTGAAGCAGGAGTTCTTAATGGAGCGCTGTAAGACGTTTGACGAGCTTAAGCGACTAATTGATGAATCGATAACCACGTACAATCAGGTTCGGCCGCACCTTAGCTTGGACATGAAAACCCCAGATGAAGTGCACAAAAAAGCCAGTTGCTAACGCAACTGGCCTTCTTGAAAACCGTCAACGTATTTTAGGACGGGACATAGTTGTTGGTACTAAAGTTGTTGATACTAGTTAACGACATATGCGGCTAACTAGTAGCGTAACTAATCGCTATTAATCAAAACCACGCAACGCTGTCGCGGTACGCAAGCGCAATGCATTGAGCTTAATAAAGCCCTCAGCGTCATGCTGGTCATAGCCACCACCGTCATCTTCAAAGCTAGCGATATTAGCGTCGAACAAGCTGTCATCACTACGACGGCCCGTTACAGTGATATTGCCTTTATACAACTCAAGCCGAACTTCACCGCTAACCCGCGCCTGCGATAAGTCGATCGCGGCCTGCAGCATGCGCCGCTCTGGCGCAAACCAGTAGCCGTTATAAACCAAGGTCGCGTAACGCGGCATTAGCTCATCTTTGGTGTGGGCTGCTTCGCGATCAAGCGTAATTGACTCAATAGCACGGTGCGCCTTAAGCATAATAAATCCGCCCGGCGTTTCGTAGCAGCCGCGCGATTTGATACCGACATAGCGGTTTTCAACAATGTCGGTACGACCGACACCGTGACGGCCACCAATTTCATTTAGTTTGGCCAGCATCTCTGCTGGAGACAGGCGTTCGCCGTTGATAGAAACCGGATCGCCCTTTTCATAGGCAATGGTCAGCTCTTCAGCTTGGTCAGGCGCGTCCTGAGGTGATACTGTCCAGCGCCACATATCTTTTTCCGGGCTTGCCCAAGGGTCTTCCAGAATGTCGCCTTCGAAGCTGATATGCAGCAAATTTGCATCCATCGAATAAGGCGACTTTCCGCCCGCCGAGTATTCCACCGGAATCCCCTGCTCTTTGGCATACGTCATCAGGCTCTGGCGTGAATTCAGATCCCACTCGCGCCAAGGAGCGATAACCTTAAGATCAGGCGCCAATCCGGCTACACCAAACTCAAACCGAACCTGATCATTACCCTTACCGGTAGCGCCATGAGCCACCGCCTGGGCGCCAGTTTGGCGAGCGATTTCTACCAGGCGCTTAGCAATAAGCGGACGGGCGATCGATGTACCGAGCAGATACTCGCCTTCGTAGATGGCATTGGCACGAAACATCGGGAACACATAATCACGAACAAACTCTTCGCGGAGGTCATCGATGTAAATTTCCTTAACGCCGCACTGCTTCGCTTTCGCGCGTGCTGGCTCAACCTCTTCGCCCTGGCCTAAGTCAGCCGTAAAGGTCACTACTTCGCAGTCATACTCGTCCTGCAGCCACTTGAGAATAACTGAGGTATCAAGCCCGCCTGAATAGGCCAGCACTACTTTATCTATCTTTTGATTCGCCATTACTTTATTCGCGCTACAAATAGGAAATTAAAGGGATTTTAGGGCGGGCAGTATATAGCAAAGCGTTTACGCTTTTTTAGGAACCACAGATTTCACAGATTCACACAGACCACATATAATGCGAAAATATTATATCTGTCGCGAAATTTGCGCATCAATCAGATATGCAGGCCATTTCTCCGTCGAGCCAACGCTTCCTACTATCAGTGTAATCTGTGAAATCTGTGGTTAAAAACCGCTGTAGAAACGCTGCAACTGCCAACGTGGCATAATTCGCGACCGAAATCAGCTTAGGAAACCCCATGTCAGAATCATCAGTCACCATGGCGAACCGCTTTCGCGGTTTTGTTCCGGTGGTAATCGACGTGGAAACCGGCGGTTTTAGCGCAAAAACCGACGCATTGTTAGAAATGGCACTGGTATTGCTGGAAATGACCGACGACGGCATCATGCAGCCGGTTAAAACCAGCACCTGGCAGGTTGACCCGTTTGAAGGCGCAAATATTGAAGACGCCTCACTCGCAGTAAACGGCATCAAACCCTATAACCCTTTGCGTATGGCGCGGCCTGAAGAAGACTGCCTGCGGGAAATGTTCGGCGAAATCCGTAAAGAAATGAAGCTGCAAAAATGCAAGCGAGCCATTTTAGTCGGCCACAATGCCTCGTTTGATTTAGGTTTTATTCAAGCAGGCGCCGCGCGGTGCAAAATTGGTAACAGCCCGCTGCACCCGTTCAGCACCTTCGATACTGTAAGCCTGTCAGGCCTTATCTATGGCCAAACGGTACTGGCCCGAGCCTGCCAGGCGGCTGGATTAGGCTGGAATAGCGACAAGGCTCATGGCGCGACCTACGACACCGAACAAACCGCCGAGTTATTCTGCGAAATTGTGAATAGCTGGGCACCGCACTACCTGGGCGCAGTATCCGATGAATAAGCTTCGATCAGATTACTAAAGCACGAATCGCTGAGCACAAAAAAGCCGCCA
>CAJQNE010000082.1 GCA_905479545.1 uncultured Gammaproteobacteria bacterium
TCGAGTCGCTACGGTGATGGCGATAAGCTCTTGGCTGACTTACACGGCAAGCCGTTAATCCAGCATGCAGCGAACACCGTCAGCGAGCTACCTTGGCTGGCCCAATTAGCCATCGTAGCGCCCGGGAAGCCGCAGTTAGCGAAGCCATTAAGTGCTGCTGGATTCGAAGTGGTTGTTACGGATGCGCCGCCGCATGGAATTGGCTATTCGATAGCAAAAGCGGCCGCTGCGGCACTTGAAACGCCAGCATTGGCATTGCTCATTTGTTTGGGCGACATGCCTTTTGTTACTGCCGAAACTTTGCAGCGGCTAGTAGCCGCGCTGGCGGTTGAACCAAACCGAGCAATTGCGGGTTGCGATAATTTTTCCGCAGAGCGAGGTATGACACCGCCGGTGCTATTTCGTCGTTGCTACTTTCCTGAGCTAACAGAGCTTAGCGGCGATAACGGCGGCAAGTCGTTGATTCAACGCTATGCTGACCAGGTGGTAACTTTTACGTTGCCGGCAGAGCAGTGCCGGGACTTCGACTGTGAAGCTGATTTTCAGCAGGCCTAAGTTCCACCGTTGTTATTCCGCTCGGGTGTCGGGGTGCTGGCTTGGGCCTTTTTTGCTGTCGACGAGTCCGGTAGCCGGTTCTTGTTAGCGCTCCGTTTTGCTGTTTGCAGTAGCAACCGCAGGCCGGTACCGCCGAGGTAGCCAATAACAAGTAGCAGCAGCCCGACGATTAGGCCGCTCACGACAGCGCCGGTATTTAACGGCACCACGTTTGAATGTCTTTGCGCCGTTGAGCTGAGTATTTCCCGATTGCCGCTCCAGAGCACATGCCATAACTGCTTTGGCAGCGGCGCTCTAAGTGCCGACTGCTCGGCGCTTAACAAGGCGACGCGTTTCCACTGCGCATAAATTACTTCTGCTTCCGCCCGAAAACTGCCATCGCGGCTGCGGCGGTGATGCTCAATCAGCGCGGCCAAATCGCTGCCGTGAAATTCATCGGCAATAGCCTGAAAGCCACTGAGCGACAACTCTGCCTCAGACAGTCGGGCGCTCACTTGTTGTTCGTATTGCTGCACAAAGCCGGGTAGCTGCAGGCCTGCCAGCAAACCGAATGTGAATAGCGCGAGGGCGAGGCCTCGGGTTAGCAATGAAGTCATGAGAGCTATTGTGCCGGTAAACCTGAGTCGTTGCGAAAGCCATGTGAGCGATCAGCTTGATAATGCGTCAGGCATGTTGCACTGCAAAAATAGCTAATTCTGCTGTATCCTCCGCAGCCGCCGATTGTCGCTGATTCGTACAGGAAATATTTCGCTACTGTGTCTACTTCTGAAGAGTTTGTTCCCGGCCAGCGCTGGGTAAGTAATACTGAACCAGAGCTTGGTTTGGGTGTGGTGATTGAACTAGAAAATCGCCGCGTTACGCTCGGCTTCCCCGCCGGACAGGAAACCCGCACCTACGCCAGCAATAACGCGCCGCTAAGCCGTGTGCAGTATCGCGTTGGTGAGAAAATTTCGGATAGCGACGACGTCGAATACACCGTCGTCGATATGATGGATCAGAACGGCTACGTCATTTATCAAGGCCAGAAAGCTGATGGTGATATGGCGGTGGTGCCGGAGGTTGAGCTGAACAGCTTTGTGCAGTTCAGTACGCCAAAAGACCGGCTGTTCTCGGGCCAGGTCGACAAGCACAGCCGCTACCGTCTTCGGCACGAAACGCTTATCCACAACGGTCGACTTCAGGCCTCAGACCACGTTGGCTTATTAGGGCCGCGTGTGCAGCTATTGCCGCACCAGCTGTACATCGCCAGCCAGGTGGCCAATCGCTATGCGCCGCGGGTTTTGCTGGCCGATGAAGTGGGCTTGGGTAAGACCATCGAAGCAGGTCTGATTGTTCATCAGCAATTACAAAGCGGCCGCGCCAGCCGGGTGCTAATCGTAGTGCCGGACAGCCTGATTCACCAATGGCTGGTGGAAATGCTGCGTCGCTTTAACCTGATGTTCACCATCCTCGATGAGGACCGCTGTGATGCCTTGGCCAGCGACTATTTCAATGAAGATGGTGAGCTGGAAGGCGAGGTGGGCAATCCATTCGAGTCGGCTCAGCTGGTGCTGTGCAATTTGTCGTTTCTAACGGAAAACCCCGATCGCCAGCAGGAGGCTTTGGCTTGCGAATGGGATTTATTGGTCGTCGACGAAGCGCACCACTTACAGTGGTCGCCGTCTAAGCCGAGTGCCGAATACGGCTGCATCGAAGCGCTTTCTCGTCAGGCATTGGGGTTGTTGCTGCTAACGGCTACCCCTGAGCAGCTTGGCCTTGAGAGTCACTTTGCCCGTTTGAGGTTACTGGATCCGGACCGCTATCACGATATAGAAAGTTTTCGCGAAGAAGAGGCGGCTTACGCACCCGTTAATGAGTTGGTGCAAAAGTTACTGGCTGACGGCGGTGTTACTGAACTGGCTGAATCAGACGAGCTGCAAAATCAACTACGTGATTATCTCGGCGACGATACTGTTGCCGCGCTGCTACCGCAGCTCGACGATGAGGAGCAAGGTAAGGCCGTTCTGCAAGTGGCTATTAGCGAGTTGTTGGATCGTCACGGCACTGGCCGCGTGCTATTCCGCAATACGCGGACGGCGATTGAAGGCTTCCCGGAACGCTTATTACATAGCTATCCGTTGCCGGCTCCTTCGCTTTACCAAACCATTGTTCGCAGTGGCGAAGCCGAGTTGGAGCAGGGGCTGCGGCCTGAGCTGCTGGCCGGTCCGGGCTGGGCCGACAGTGATCCCCGTGTCGCGTGGTTAGTTGATTTTCTAAAGAAAAATCGCCGGGAAAAAGTGCTGGTAATTTGTGCGCTTGCCGATACTGCACTGGCATTAGAGCAACAGCTGCACATGGGCGAGGGCATTCGCTCTTCGGTATTCCATGAAGGTATGAGCCTGCTGGAGCGCGATAAAGCTGCCGCTTATTTTGCTGATGCGGAAGTGGGCGCGCAGGTAATGCTTTGCTCAGAAATTGGTAGTGAAGGCCGGAATTTCCAGTTTTCGCGGCACCTTGTGCTGTTTGACTTGCCGTTGAACCCGGATTTGTTGGAGCAGCGTATTGGTCGTTTGGATCGTATTGGCCAACGGCACGATGTGAATATTCACGTGCCGCATTTCGACGATAGCCCGCAGGCTTTATTGCTGCGCTGGTATGCCGAAGGCTTGCAAGCCTTCGACCGGCCATTTCCGGCTGGTCAACAAGTAGCGCTGCAGTTCGGTGACGCATTACGTGAAGCGCTGCAGGGCAAGGGCGACGTTGAAGCGCTCATTGCCGACACCCGTAAATTCACCGAAGCGGCGCTGGCAAAAATGCAGCAAGGTCGCGACCGGTTGCTGGAGCTGAACTCCTGCGATAAACCCGTCGCCGAAAAGCTCGTTGAGGAAATTGCCGAGCAGGAACGCAGCGAGCAGCTGGCGACTTATATGGAGCGTTGTTTCGAAGCCTTTGGCGTCGACCATGAGCCGCATAGTGAAGGTGCTGTAATTGTGCGTCCGAGTGAACATATGCATGGTCACCACTTTCCTGGTTTGCCGGAAGATGGCTTAACGGCGACTTACCAGCGGAAGTTGGCGCTTAGTAACGAGGATGTGCATTTCCTGACCTGGGAACATCCGATGGTAAGCGGCGCGATGGATATGGTGCTAAGTGGCGAGTTTGGCAATACCTCGCTCTGCTCTCTGCACCTAAAGGGTTTGAAGCCCGGTACAATTTTTGTTGAAGCGTTGTTTGTATTGAGCTGCGCTGCGCCTCGCGGCTTGCAGCTCAGTCGGTACCTGCCTACTGCGCCGCTGCGGGTGTTGGTGGACAGTGCGAACTACAACCTCGGTGCAAAACTCACCGCCGAACACCTGAACCGGCTGGGTGAAAAAGTGCAGCATCGTGTTGCGCAGGATTTAGTCCGTAAAGCCCGGCCGCAGTTAGAGCCGTTGATTGATCAGGCCGAGCAACTGGCGCTGCCGCAGCAGCAAAAGCTGGTAGAGCAGGCCATTGGCAAAATGCAGACGATGCAGCTCACTGAGATAGCCCGCCTTGCTGCGCTGGCGGAAGTGAATCCGAATATCCGGGCTGAAGAAATTAGTTTTTTGCGGCAGCAGACCGAGCAGTTGGAAGATTTGCTTGGCATGGCGCGGCTGAAAATGGATGCGGTTCGGGTTGTAGTTGCTACCTAATAGCGGTGTAGCGCCTTGTACTTACAGGGTGCGTTTAAATTTGCCAGGTGCCTCGGGCACTTCGTAGTCATAAATCCAGTCCATACGCTGGTGCATAAGGTCGGGCTTCATCCTGGTGGCCAACTGCACAGGCGCATAAGCAATGGCCGGTTTATGAAATACCTTCATGTTCTTTCGGGCCCCCGCTTGTACCTGTGATGTTCGGCTAATGCGGCTGTTGAAGTAGCCATTTAAGGCGTCGTTTACATCGCTGTTGGCGGTTAAATCGCCGGTTAGTGACCGGGCTAATGCCAAGCCGTCCTCCATCGCCATCGTTGCGCCTTGTGCCAGAAACGGCAGCATCGGATGGCAGGCGTCGCCGACTAACACGGCGCGACCGTCGTGCCAGCGGGGCAGCGGGTCTCGATCAAACAGAGCCCAACGGTAGTGCGTCTCTGCTTTATCAATAATATTTCGAACGAACGGGTGCCAGTCATCGAAGTCAGCCAAGGCTTCTTCACGCGTGCCTTGATCGGTCCACGATTCAGATTGCCAGTCGCCACGCTCAACCACTCCAACAAAATTAGCTAACTCGCCACCGCGGAGCCGGTAGGTAACCGCATGTTTGCCCTGGCCAACCCACACGCAGGCGGTAGGTGGCGGTGTTAACTCGCCGAGCACCTCAATCGGCACTGTCGCTCGCCAGGCGACATTGCCGGTGAATCTTGCGGCTTGTTTGCCGAGCATTTGTTCACGAATAACAGAGTGAATGCCATCGGCGCCGATCAATAAATCGCCGACGAACTCGTTGCCATTGTCGAGTAGAGCAGCAATCTGGCTGCCACGGTTCTCATAGCCAACAATTTTCCGGGTCATTTGCAGCGAGCCTGTAGCGCGTTGTTTCAGCGCTGTGGCGAGTACGTCGGTTAAGTCTGAACGGTGCACGTGCAGGTAGGGCGCACCCCAGCGCGCTACGGCCGTACCTTTCAGCGGTATCGAAAATACTTCACGGCCTGATTGGCCAATACGCATTTCAATTTTTTCCGGCGCGAAAGCCCGCTGCTGAACATTTTCCAGCAGCCGCAACTCGCGTAATACTTTGCAGCCATTCGGGCTTATCTGAATGCCGGCACCGGTGTCGCCTAGCACTGGCGATTGCTCGAGTACGGTTACTTGCCAGCCGTATTCCAGCAAGCTCAATGCGGTTACCAGGCCACCGATGCCGCCGCCGCAGATCATGGCGCGCTTATTGGCCACGTTCGTCTCTCGTCATTTTTCTGTTGTTCCTCTGTGTTACTTCAGGCGTCGGATATCAGGATAGGAAATGTTGGGGATTCCTTCCCTCCCGGTCACCCTGAGCCTGTCAAGCCCTTCGGCAGGCTCAGGGTGAATGGTTGGTCTGGGCGTGCTTAAGAAACGGGAGCGCTATTGTTGCTTTAAAATTTCTTCTTCCAGCTGTCCTAAGCGGTCTTTACCAAAAAACATTTCTGGGCCGACATAGAACGTCGGTACACCGAAGCTGCCGCGTTCCACCGCCGCATTAGTGTTGGCCATTAGTTGCGCTTTAACGTCCGGGTCTTGGGTTTTAGCCAGTATCGCCGCACCGTCAAAACCGGCGGCAGAAAGTTCGGCAACAAACACTTCCGGGTCATCCATTTTTTTGTCGTCCTCCCACAGCAAGCGAAGCCCGGCATCAATATAGTCACTTTGCTGCTCGTCGCCGTTCAGGGCAATTGCGCCGCGAATTAACATCAGCGAGTTCACCGGGAAGTGTGAATTGAACGTGAAGTCGCTTAAGCCATGCTTGGCAATGAAGCGGTTAATTTCGAGCATCTCATAATCTAACTTACCCTTAACGTTAGCGAACGCCATCATCGGTGCCTGGTTGCTGGTGGCTTTAAAAATGCCACCCAGCAAACAGGGGATGTAGTTAAAGTTCGCGCCGGTGCGCTCAGCAATTTGCGGCAGCACTTTGTGGCAGAAGTAGGCATTCGGGCTGGCGAAATCAAAGATGAAATCTACGGTTTGAGTCATAGTTGATAGTTCTCTGTTTGATGGTTGCGGCTGACAATACCCGTCTTAAGCTACCAGTTTTCTTTCCAGGGTCGTAAATCCAATTCAAAGGTCCAGGCCGTTCTGGGTTGTTGGTGCAGCATCAGGTACTGTGCGGCGATGTGTTCCGGGTTAACGATCGCGTCCTCGTCCCGTGCCTGATCTACGTTTGGCAGCAATTCACGGATGAAATTCGAGTCAATCATTCCATCGATTATCGTGTGCGCGACGTGAATGTTTTTCGGCCCCAGTTCGCGAGCCATGGATTGGGCAAGCGCCTTTAAAGCATGTTTGGCACCCGCAAACGCGGCAAAACCAGAACTGCCGCGATTACTCGCGGTGGCGCCGGTAAAAATAATCGTGCCCCGCCCGCGCGGTAGCATGCGTTTGGCGGCTTCCCGACCCGTCAGGAAGCCAGCAAAACCCGCCATCTCCCACACTTTGCGATACACCTGGGCGGTGGTTTCAGTAATGGAAAACCGAACGTTTGCGCCAATATTGAATACGCAAACCTCTATGGTGCCTATTTCAGCTTCGATCTTATCAAATAGCGAAATCATCGCGTCTTCGTCGCGGGCATCGGTCGGCAATGCGACAGCTTCAAAGCCGTTGTCGCGGATGCTCTTGGCTAAGGCTTCCAGTGCTTCGGCATGCCGCTCGCGGCGTACCAGACAGGCGACAAAGCCTTGCTCAGCGAATACGCGGCCAATCGCTGCACCAGTGTCGTCACCGGCACCGATAACCAAGCAAACTTTTTTTGTGGTCGACATCACTTAAATTTCCGTTATAGAACTGCCGCCCACTATCGGCAACTTGCTTTAAATGTGCAATATAAACGCAGTGGCTACTGATTCCGGCGCAGGCTGACGATATGCACAGTCAGTGCCAGACCTTGGCTGCTGCTGTATTATGCCCACGCTTAATTCTGTGAGAACGACTCGCCGCAAACGTGATGCGGTTGAAAGCGGCTCACCTTATCAAACCGAACTATTGGCTATGACTATGAACTCTGACTATCGCAAACCGCTGCCGGGCACTGACCTCGATTATTTTGATACTCGTGAAGCGGTGAACGACATAGAGCCTGGTGCCTGGGAAAAACTGCCTTACACCTCCCGCGTGCACGCCGAGAACCTGGTGCGACGTTGCGACCCGGCAGAGTTAACCGAGGCATTAAAGCAATTTATTTACCGTCGGCGCGATGTCGATTTTCCCTGGTATCCGGCGCGGGTGGTGTGCCACGACATTCTTGGCCAAACTGCACTAGTAGACTTAGCAGGTTTACGCGATGCGATTGCAGAGCAGGGCGGCGATCCGGCCAAAGTAAACCCGGTGGTTCCTACCCAGCTGATTGTCGATCACTCGCTGGCGGTAGAACACCCCGGGTCGGAAGAGAACGCTTTTGAGAAAAACCGCGTTGTCGAAGAACGCCGTAACGAAGACCGTTTCCACTTTATTAACTGGACGGCAGACGCGTTTGAGAACATTGACGTAATTCCGCCCGGCAACGGCATCATGCACCAGATCAATCTGGAGCGGATGTCGCCGGTGGTGCAGGTGCAGGATGGTGTCGCATTCCCGGATACTTGTGTCGGTACCGACAGCCACACGCCGATGGTTGATGCGCTGGGCGTAATCTCAGTCGGCGTCGGCGGCCTGGAAGCTGAATGCGTGATGCTCGGCCGTGCTTCGTATATGCGCCTGCCCGATATTGTTGGCGTAGAG
>CAJQNE010000083.1 GCA_905479545.1 uncultured Gammaproteobacteria bacterium
TGTTGCTGAATCAATTCCCTCTATCGCGCCGCAATCCGGTGCAACCGCCGCTGAGGTTCAACGCTTGTTTGAACTGCAGCGAGCCACCGCGCTTAAGCTGCGTACCAGCACTGCTGACGAGCGTATCGCGAAGCTGAAGAAGCTGAAGCAAGCAGTACAGGACTACGCGCCTAAATTCCACGAATCGCTTTACAAAGATTTTAAGAAAGCACCGCCGGAAGTTGAACTGGCTGAAATTTTGCCGGTAGTGGCTGAATGCAACGACATGATTCGCCATGTTAAAAAGTGGATGAAGCCACAGGGTGTAATGCCGACCATGATGATGGGCGGCACTAAAGCCTATGTGCAGCATGAGCCACGCGGTCGCTGCCTTATCATCGCGCCGTGGAACTACCCGGTGAATCTCTGCTTCATGCCGCTGGCTTCGTGTATTGCCGCGGGTAACACCGCCATTCTTAAGCCTTCCGAAATGACCCCGCATACGGCGGCGGTAATGGCTGAAATGATTCGCGATATCTTTACCGAAGACGAAATTGCGCTGGTGGAAGGTGAAGTAGAAACTTCAACGGCGCTGCTCGAACTGCCGTTCGACCACATTTTCTTCACCGGCTCGCCGGCGGTCGGCAAAGTGGTAATGACCGCCGCTGCTAAGCACCTGACTAGTGTTACGCTGGAGCTGGGTGGCAAGTCGCCGGTTATTGTTGACGAAACTGCTGACCTTAAATTGGCAGCTAAAACCATTCTTTGGGGCAAGTACACCAACAGCGGCCAAACCTGCATCGCGCCGGATCATATTTATGTGCACGAGTCCGTTAAAGATGAGTTCACCAAACTCGCAGTGCAGGCACTGAAAGATTCTTACGGCGAAACGCCGGATATCTGGCAGAAAAACCCTGACCTGACACACGTGGTAAATGAACGGCATTCCAGTCGTTTGGCCGGTTTGCTGCAAGATGCCAAAGACCAGGGCGCTACTGTGCTCTGTGGTGACACCGTCGACGTCGCGGATCAATGGGTCGCACCGACTTTGCTAACCGATATTCCGGTTACGGCAAAAATTATGGACGAAGAAATATTTGGTCCGCTGCTACCGATCATTGGCTACAGCAGCCTGGATAGCGTTATTAGTACGATTAACGATGGCCCGAAACCACTAGCGCTCTACGTGTGGAGCAAAAACGAAGACAACATCACCAATGTGATGAAGAACACCAGCTCCGGCGGTGCCTGCATTAACCACGTTACCGTGCAGTATCTGCATATGAACCTGCCGTTTGGCGGCGTTAATAACAGTGGTATTGGTAGTGCTCACGGTATTTGGGGCTTTAAAGCGTTCTCACACGAACGCGCTGTGGTGCGTACCCGTATTATGATGGCGCGGATGTTCTTCCCGCCGTACAGCAAATGGTCGCTGCGGATTGTGAAACTGCTGCGGAAGTTTGTTTAGTTAAACCTACGGGTAAACCAGTTAGTTCTGCAACGGGCCGCGATTAGCGGCCCGTTGTGTTTTAACTCATTAAACAGTCGGCGAAAACCCTGGCGGGTTATTTCCTCACGCCAACCAGCGAGAACATGGCTCCCTGCGGGTCCATGCCGTTAATCATGTATTCATCGCCGGGAATTTCATGCGGGCCGTTAAGCACCTGGCCGTTATTGGCTTCGATGGTACTGACAGCTGCGTCGATATCCGGTACGCGGAAATAATAGCTCCAGGCACTAATGGGCATCTCGTCCGGCTTTTTCATCACGGCACCGAGCATCACATCGCCCTGATGCAGGAATTTGTATTTCTCCTGCGACGCTTCATCCATCGTCATTTCTTCTTCCTGCCGCCAGCCAAACTGGTCGGAGTAAAAGCCAATGGCCGCATCCTGATCACTGGTGGCTAGCTCATTCCAGGCGCAGTGGCCAACCATCGGTTCGGTAGCTGCAAACGCATTGCTCTTCGGGTTGGTGCAATCCGCCGGAGTAGCGGGAGTCATGATGTAGAACATCACACCCTGTGGGTCCGCGATAAAGGCGACCCGCCCGACGTCAGGAGTATCCCAGGGTTCCATCTGCAGGCTACCGCCGGCGTCGACTATAGCTTTGGCCTTCGAATCAACATCATCGACACAGATATAGCCCATCCAGCAAGGCCGGGCTCCATTGTCGGTCATTTCCGGACTTAGTGGCATAACACCGCCTATAGCCTCAGTTTTTGCGGTGAAAATGCGGTAATCCATACCTTTCTGGCCGCTATCCTCAAACGACCAGCCAAGCACTGCGGCATAAAACTGCTGCGCGGCATCGGCATCGTTGGTCATCAATTCGTACCAGATAAAATCGCCGTGTTGATTTGTCATTTTGTCTATTCTCCCAAGTCCAGGACCGGCACGAAGCCGCCGAAAATCATTCGCTTGCCATCGAATGGCATATCGCTCATTCCGGCCATCATTTCGGGGTCGTTCATCATCTTGTCGTTGGCGGCATCGCGTGTTGCCTTGTCGGGATAAACGATCCAGGAAAACAATACGGTCTCGTCATCCTTGGCCTTTACAGCGCGGGCGAAGTCGGTGGTTTCGCCGCTGGGTACGTCGTCACCCCAGCATTCAACCATTCGCGTTGCGCCGAGTTTTTTGAATATCGGAAACGCATTGCGGGCATGTTCGATATATTTTTCTTTATTGGCAGTAGGCACTGCCAATACAAATCCTTCGATATAGCTCATGGTATTTCTCCTGCAGAATGAGTGGTTCTAGTCTTTGGCAATGCTTCCTTCGATTTTCAATTGAATTGCAGCGGGTTCCCTCGCATCGATACCCCATTTTTTACCGTCTATTAGGCAGCGGCTTAATGTTCCTGATGTAGGTTAGTAAATCAACATTTAGCGAGGATGGTTGTTCCGAAGCTGTAGGGGAAGGTGGCGTTGCAAGGGGCGCTCGGAATGGCTGCGAACAGGCCAGCCAGCTGTCGCTTTAAGAGTGCCCTTCATCGACTTAAGAACGACGAGTAGTTTAGGTAGCAGAGTAAAAAAAGCAGGTCGTGAGCCCTGAGTGGCTGAGTAGCTAAGCACTAAAACTATTTCTGAAGCATAGAAAAGGATTTCTATTGTTTCCATCGTGGCGCGGCCTTTTTAGTGTTTAACCAATTTCTGTCAGGCTGTCACGATAGAATAATTTTAGAGTCTGCGATACTTAATCATCGGAGCGGACGTTTACCCATCAGGAGCGATTAAAACCAGCTTGGTCAAAAATTCAGTGGCTTCGCTAAAGGCTAGCCGTGTCTGGTTTTTCCGGTATTGTCGATCGGGCAGCTAATAACCGGCATTTCAGCCCTGAAAATCAGTTACGAACGGAGCAACACCATGAGCAAAGACCTGGGTCGCTGGGATATTCGATTTCGCTACACCTTAGTCGCCGCAGCGGTAATAACCGGAATTATTGATACCTGGAACGGTGGCAACCACTACGGCTTTAAAGCGTTGTTCGTGATTACAGTCGGCGGACTGGTTGGCTACTTCACCAATTACCTGGCGATTAAAATGTTGTTCCAACCTAAGCGCGGCAAGGTGTTTGGCTGGAGTGGTCTGGTGCCACAGAATCAGTCACAAATAGCCCGCAGCCTCGGAGAGTCGGTACAGGAGCAATTACTGTCGCCGGAAATAATTCTGGCTTACATCAAAGAGCGGCAGCTTATCGATGCAACCACCCGACGACTGGCAGACTGGGTAGACAGCAGTGTGCAGCGTCCCGAGGTCCGGCGGCGTATTGCTGAGCTACTGGTGGAAATTGTCGGTCGCCGTGGACCGGACCTGCTGGCGAGTAGTTTTGATTTTATCGAGGAAGCCGGCAAAGGCATCGCCCGCAACCCGGAACTGATCGCTACTTATTGGGAGAAACTGCGTAGCGAACTGGCAAAGCAGCTAGCGGACCAAAGCAACCGTGGTGAAATTGCCAAGCATTCACGGAAGGTAATGCAGAAGCAGTTACCCGACGTAGCGTTCTGGATGAACCGGACGCTGGAAAATTATCTGAGCAATAAAAAAGCGGTCGGCAATCTGGGGCGCGGCCTAAAGCGGCTGGTTTCTTTTGACGAAAAAAACATTCTCGAGCTGCTGGAAAGGTTTTATCAAGATCCTGCGCTCACTGAAGAATTTATGGGCATTCTTGATGCTGTTATAGACGGTATTCAACGCGAGCTTACGAGTGATAGCACGCAAGCCCTGGTGCAAGATAGTCTGGAAGAGTGGGTCGGCAAAATTGCTGACATAACCCGTAAGACTGTTTTGCCGACTGCGGTTTCTCAATTTGATGACTATCTGGCCGATGAAAAGAACTGGCTGGTTATCGAAGGTTTGGTGGTGCAAGCGATTCAATGGTGTGCCGACCAGGCCGGTAATCTATTGGAGTCCGAGAAAGGCCGGGCCTATGTTAGTGCCGGTATCGAAAACGCCGTGCAACGCCTGAATGTAACCGAACTGGTTGAGGAACAAGTAATGAAACTCGACACCGACGAGCTGGAAAAAATGGTGCTCGACAATACCGGCGGCAACCTCACCGTTATTCAGATTCTCGGCGGTACGCTGGGCATGATCATCGGCACCGTGCAGGTGAATATTCTGTTTGTTATTCCTATAGCCTGCCTCACTGCGGCAGTGTGGTTTGCCTATATTCGTAATGAGCGGCGGCAGGATTTATTGGCTAGTTGATCTGATGCTTACAGCATTCTTAGCCGGTCGGTTTGATGTAAATCACTGCCCCATGTAGGTCGGCATCGCGAAGCATGCCAACATGGTTGACGTACTCTCGAAAACCGTCGGTTAGCAAGCGAAGCCGACCTACCGAGTTGGTCTAGGCATATGGCACTGACCAACATTACTCAGCAATTGACTCGGGGTTTGAGGGCTTTGACCTATCCATTTTTTGCCAGCCGTCGTTGAGGTACCTCTCCCAACCAACACCGTCTCGCGTCCGGTACTTGCCGGTGGCAGAGCAGCAGCCGCCGGCACCCAGTGAGATCAGCCCTGTATCGACCCGCAAATAATTATCTTCTATACGCATGGATTCACGGTCACAAACTTGAGGTAGTAAAGAAAAGTCCGGTTTAATGGCGAGGTCCCAGGCGACTATTACGCCTTTAACCGCTTGGGCTTTGTATACCCTGCAGTTTTTTAAGCCGAAGATCGCTTCTGGTTGGTTGTTATCAAAACTCAGTTTAATAAGCGGTTTGTCGAACGGATTTTGAAGGTTAATAACTTTCGTTAATTCATCATGCGTTAACGCGGCATCTTCGACAGCATCGGTGCAGCCTGCAACGAATAGCATTAGCGTAATTGTGGTAAATATTCTTAACGATGAGCGCATAGGGAAGTCATTACTCTGAGGGCTTCTGCTATTTTGAACGTGTAAGGGCTGGCACAGTGAAGCGCCTGCTTATCCGCTGGGGTCGCTTAACCAATGTGCACAACCACATTGCGCCGCTGAGCTCCATGCCGGTGCTCCCACAAATAAACCCCTTGCCAGGTGCCCAAAGCCAGCTCGCCGTTAAGAATCGGGATGGATAAGCTGGTGGCAGTCAGTGCGGATTTAATGTGGGCCGGGCAGTCGACGGTACGTGTGATGTGCGCTAAAAATGGACATTAAGAATGCCGTGATATGGCCATTTCAGAAAATTTCGTTGTCTAACGACTGTACTTTAAATGTGGACAAAATACGGTGTAAATGTCCATATTTCTCTCATTTTTGTAAGTAGTGTGAGTCAGCGTGTTAGACGGGAAAACCTGAGCACGGAAATACCACGGCGGTGATGCTTTGTTAGCTGTCGAAGAGAGGCGTCACATTCTCGAATTTCTGCAGTCGGCTCTCGAGCACAGCAAGTCGCTCGGTTAGAACCAACTCGCGATTGAGAGCCAACCGAAATTTTTTGCGATAATCTTTCTTTTTCAAGCGTTCTCTTTTAAGCCTCTCGGTAGGCGATGAGCGAACCGATATAGAAGACTGTTCTGCAGCTGCGGCTTCTATAGCGGCTATTAGCTCCTCGAATTCCGGGCGACTTTTTTTAATACTAGAAGGGGTTCTACCTGCCTCTCGGGCGACGGAGGCTTTTGAAATTTTCTCGCCGACGTTCTCCCTGATAGGTGTATTAGTAACCAAGCGCTCAAGGGCGTCATAAAAATGTTGAAAGCGTTGCTTCATTGGGACTGCACTCCAGACTGCTTTTGGAATTTCTCCAGTGTATTTAGCTCGGCCTGCTCGGTTCTGTGTTCCAAAGAGCCAGGCGTTAACTCCTCAACGAATGCTTCTTGTCGTTGGATAAGGTTGCGTAGCTTGGATGGCTTAATGACAGCAGATTTGCAGCTTAGGCATTCTGTAAGGCTTCGCATGGCACGTTTGTCACATCGGCCTGTAAAGGTGCACGCTCCGAGAGGGGTTTCGCTGTAGGCCTCGAGTCCCTTCCTCATTCTTTTAACGAGTTCATTGCGAGGAGTAGTGAAAACCACATCCTTATAAACCTTCTTCCCCCGTTTCTCTAAAAATTTGCCGTATGCGCCTAGCAAGGGCTCTTTCGAATTGAGTATGTCGTTGTAATATGCGATTGCATCGGCTTCAGGTTTTTTATCATTTAGAAGTCGGCAGAAATGATTGCTCGATTCGAAACTAGGATCAGTAGCTTCTGAGCGCATGTAGTAGAGAGTCATAGCAGGAGCAAGATGTTTATACTGCCGCTTTATTGACGGGAGGCTTACCAGAAGACTCTGGCCAACCAAATAAGCCAGAGTCCGTCTGATCTGGTGGTTTTTGAATTGCCACGCTCGACCGACATCGAATTTCTCCTCTGCTTTCCAAGGGCGAAATGGATCTATAAGGTTCAGGTGAGCGATGTCTTCAGGCGTTATCAAAAATGGTTCGGCTGGCAAGCTGTCGAATACTTGTTGACCCACCCCGGAACAGTGGTTTATGTCGAGGTATCCCTTTTTTTTGGGAGCAGTTCTATTTAAGCGGGAAAACCGACTGCAAAGGAATAATGGAATACCGTCCGCATCGTCGATGTTGCTGATTTCTGCAAATGTTAGCGCTAAATTCTCAGCGACAATGACCGCTTCTTTGACATCGACACTCGTCATCCAGCTATCAAATTTTTCCATTTTATGCAGCTTAGTAGTGCTACCTTCGAGTCGATAGAACACTTGATTAGAAGTCCTATCCTGTTTTAGACAGCCGCACTTGAGCGAATCTATTTCCCCTTTCCGCATACCTGAGTAGAGAGTCAGCATTAGCCTGCACGCGTGTTGAATACGTGTCAGAAACGTCCGCAATTTTTTTGGTCCGGTAATTTCATAGCGGTTGAAGAGTTCATCCAATTCCCAAAACACTGCAGCCTCCTCGAATTGTCGGGAGAATTGTCGTTCCAACCTACCGGCATTGCGTTGAGCACTCGGCCGTCGCCCGAGGGCAGGGTCTTCGGCCATATTGCGGACCAAGTCGCACAGTTGTTCGATATTAGTTGCTACTTCGCGGAGCAGGATATTCAACTGCGTTATCAATTCGCTCAAGAGTCGGGGAGGGATCACCGCGTGCTGGCGTGCCTCACGCCTAGGCGGTTTCTGGTATAGCTTCTTATATTGGTCAGGGGTAACCACTTCTATCCCGCAGCGCTCATATCCTATGGTATTTAGATGGCTCACTAAGGAGCACAGTTTTTCACCCATCGACATATTGGTAGGAGACTCTAAAAATTTCCTGATGGCTGCGGGGTCATTGAACAGTTTCAATAGAGAGTAATTTTCGTTGTTAGTGAAGAAGGCAAGCGGACCTACTACCTTCATGTAGCTAGTAACTGTGCTCACAGTAAGCTGAGTTCCACTTAGCGGCTCTGCCATGAAAAGAAGCACGAACATGAGCCATTTAGCTTCTTCTCTCCCACTCGGTGGCAGTCGTTCGAAATTTAACTTGGATTCTTTTTTCGAGGCGGTAATCTGATAAAGCCACAAGTCCCAGTTGATATCGCCATACGCAGTGATAACGTCCCCAGATTCATTTTCTACAATTGCATAGTCCTCGCCGGGCGATGGCGGGGCTGTTCGGTAACCATGTATGAACGCTGATACATTTGCTTTCAGGTGGCGAGGATATGGTCTAATTTGGTCATCACTATCGACAATTAGCCGGAGATAATTGCTCATTAAATAACCTCCAAATCAGTAAGAAGTTCTAGTTTTCTACTCCAGTAGTCAGATAGCTTTTCGTGCTTAAAAACTTCTCGACGAATTCGTTCGAAAGCTTCGGCTGACACATGCCCAGAATCCTTTATGGCTCTGGTTATCGAGTCGATCCTGTTATGACTATCGCTGAACAAATCATCGGCATGTGTGCTGCTAGCAGTTAAGCGTTCGGAAAGGTTCAAAATATGCTGAAAACTGAATAATTTCCGAAGATCTAACTCGTCTGGGTGAACCTGAAAGTTCGAGCAGTGTAGGCAGCCTTCTGGTTGCGCGCAGTCAGGTTGAATAGCAGTGCTTTCATGAATAGTGACTGGGTTGTCAATATCCGAACAATTACCATGCCAAACTAATTCGTCTAATTTCGAGCGCTCCTCAATAAGTTGAGCAGGGAGTTGAGCAAAGTATTTCGTAAACTCCTCTGCAGCTGCAGCGGGAGAGCCAGCCGCATAGTGTTTTAAGGTGGTGGTAACACTATTTTGTAGCATCATCGCGGTATTCTGGATTGATGTATTCCCAAGCAAAATATGGCTTTTGAATGTCCTCCAACCCCTAACTCCAATTGTAGAAGAGAAGCTAAACAGTGTTTCCAAGCGCTTTGAATATCTATATGAGTAATCCGTAGATAGCGGCCTTACCCTGTGATTGTTCAAACTAAAAAACAGGCGGTCGCAGCATTCGCTATTGCTGGATTCGATCAGATACTCTCTTAGTTTTAGGTATTTCCGAAAAGTTGGAAAGAAGCCCGACTCGATGGAAAATTCGGTTTTCTTATTTTTTGCTCTCGGCTTAATTGTTTTGAAGCCTAACCGGTCTGGTGCAGTGCTGAAGTTGTCCGACCATGGAATTGAGATGATCTGTCCCAGGCCCATGCCGGTATTTGCAGCAAAAAGCTGTATAAAATTATCAGCGGCTAACGTGGCGGCTAGAATACGTTTTGAGTGAAAGTAGTTGGTGTTCGCTGCGGGGGTACCCGCAAGTTGCCAGAAACGAAAGGCGACGGATTCGTCGAGCCCTGCCATGCCGCGATTGGCTGGGTTCCACGGGCTGGCCAGAGCGCTCCAGTT
>CAJQNE010000084.1 GCA_905479545.1 uncultured Gammaproteobacteria bacterium
GCGCTATACCGAAAAAATGAACGGCAAAACCTTTAAAGCCGCCGCGACGATTTATCCGTCGTGCAAAACGTCTTCTTTCTTTGTAACGCCATTGCTTATTCTAATTGGCGAGGCCGACACGCTAACGACGGCTAAGGACTGCGTCGATATGATCGACCGGCGGCACGAAAAAAGCACCTTGCCTGAAATGCATACCTACCCGGGTGCCTATCACGCTTACGATAGTCCGGCTGCCAGTGGCGACCTCATGGGCCACAAACTGGCGTTTGATGAAGCGGCAACCAAAGCGACCGAAGAGCATCTTAAAGCCTTTCTGGCGCGCGAGTTAAAGTCAGCGGAATAAATTGCATTCGCCGAGGCTAGTTGACCAATTCCATAAGCGAAACCACACCAAAGTGATGGCCTGCTTCATTGGTGGGTTTGGCGCTATCGGGGGCGAGGGTTTGCACAGTAAAAATGCCGTGTGCGGCGGCGGTGTCGAGCACCGGCGCGCTATCGTCAATCATCAGGGTTCGCTCGGGTTGAAAGCCTAGCTCTTGTTCAAGGCGAGTCCAGAAACCGTCCTGCTCTTTGGCTAAACCAAAATCGTGAGCCGAGAGCATTAACGCGCCTTTGCCGCCAAAATAACCATCGAGCCCGGTCATTTCTATTTTTAAGTTCAGGCTGTCTCTGTGGGCGTTGGTCATAAGCACGAGTCGCTTGTCGCTACTGGCCTGTAAGAACTCTTCAACGCCCGGTAGATAGCCAATAAGGTGAGCAATCTCACGTTTTAGCTCAGCAATTGGCATTGCCAGTTCACTGCTCCAGAAATCCAGGCAGTACCAATTCAGTGAGCCATGATGGCGGGCAAATAACGGAAATAGTTGTTGTTTTGCAGCATTTGCATCGTAGCCGTTAAGTTCGCCCCAGCGCTGCGGCACCAGCTCCAGCCAGAACTGGTTGTCGAAGTGCAGGTCGAGCAGCGTGCCATCCATATCGAGTAATAGGGTGTCGAGGGCGTTCCAGTCGGGCTTTGTAGGCATGGTGCAACGTTTGTGACAATGAAATTCGGGCCGCTCATGCTACCATTTGCAGCCGTTTTTTTCTGACACCCCCATGACTAATATTGTGCTGCCGAATGGCCAATCCCCCGCTGACCTGATTCCTGCTGTGCTGAAAATTGCCCGTGACGCCGGTGCGGTAATTCTGCAGATTTATGGCGAAGAGGATTTTGGCGTCGAGCACAAAGCTGACGATTCGCCACTCACCCGCGCTGACCTTGCCGCCAACCGCTGCATCGTTGATGGCTTAGAGGCCTTGGATATCGGTATACCAGTGCTTACTGAAGAAGCGGCTGATATCAGTTGGGAAGAGCGTCAGCAATGGACCAGCTACTGGCTGGTAGATCCGCTGGATGGCACGAAAGAGTTCATTAAGCGCAATGGCGAGTTCACCGTGAACATTGCCTTAATCCATAACCACGAGCCGGTGGCGGGCGTGGTGTTTGCACCGGTATTAGATAAGGCTTGGGTCGGGAGCGAAGCGGGCGCGGTGGTTGAAGTGGGTGGCGAAATGCCAAAGGCGATTCGGGCGAATACCCGGCCGGCCGCTGCGATAAAAGTCGTTGGCAGTCGTTCGCACCAGAGCACTGAGTTTGCCGGCTATTTGCAGAAGTTGGGCGAGCATGAGCTGGTAAGCATGGGTAGCTCGATTAAGATTTGCCTTATCGCTGAAGGCGCGGCCGACCTTTATCCAAGGCTGGGGCTCACCTGCGAGTGGGATACTGCAGCGGCGCACGCGGTAGTTCTTGCTGCGGGCGGGCAACTGACCGATACCAATATGCAACCGCTGCGTTACAACCTGAAGGCCGAATACCTGAACCCGCAGTTCTTTGTTTTCGGCGAGCCACGCGACTGGTCGCAGTACCTACCGGAATAGTGTGAGGCCAGGCTTGGGCTGCTGAATTCACCACTGTGCTGACGGTAATTCGGTAGCTCGTGCTTGCATTGGCTGAGCAGCAGACCAATAAACGCTGCCAAGCCATAGGGCCATTGCGGCCAATATGAAACCGTAGGGGCCTGTTCTCCCACGTGAGCCGCGAATGGCTGTCAACAAAACAAAGAAAACCCGCCGCGACCCGATGGGCTCTGCCCTGTCACTGCTGACCAAAGCTTCCACTTCGTCGCTAGTACAGCGGCTGAACCTGCAAAAGCCATTGGAAAAAGTTGTTACCAGTGGCTCAAAAGCCACATTCAGAGCCATGTCGGTTGCGAATAAGCGGGTAAGGCCGCTTGTCAATTTAGCTTCACCGCAACGCCAGAAATCAGCGACGGGCGCAGGGCTGTTTGATCTGACCCCTACCGATGACCAACAGATGTTCCGCGACACTGCGGAGCGCTTCGCTGCTGAGCAAATCCGGCCCGCCGCTGAAGCGGCTGACGAAGCCTGCGCCACTCCTGTGGAACTGCTACAACAAGCTCACGAGTTAGGCTTTAACCTCATCGGCATGCCCGAAGAGTTGGGTGGTATGAGCGACGAGTGGAACCCCGTAACAGCGTTGCTGGTTGCTGAAACGTTGGCGCATGGTGACATGGGTATCGCCTTGGCGATGTTGTCGCCAGCGGGTGTTATTAACGCGCTTACTGCCTACGGTACTGCTGAACAGCAGGGCCAATATCTACCTTATTTAGCCGGTGAGCAATTTGTGCCGGCGACTGTGGCCATCGCGGAGCCTCAACCCCTGTTTAACCCTAATAAGCTCGCCACCCAGGCCGTACGCAACGCTGAAGGTTATTTACTCAACGGTCAGAAATCGCTGGTGCCGTTAGCTGAAACAGCCGAGCTGATGTTAGTAGCGGCTGAGGTTGCTGGCTTAGGGCCGCGACTGTTTATTCTGGAACCGGGGTTTGCCGGGCTTTCTATTGAAGCCGAGCCGGCGATGGGATTGCGTGCCGCCGCGTTAGGTCGATTGACGCTAGAGAACGTACAGCTGCCGGTGGAGGCCATGCTGGGTGGTGAGCCAGCGGGTAAAACTGATGAGTTTGATTATCAGGCAATTTTGAGCCGGTTGCGGCTGGGCTGGAGTGCGTTGGCGCTGGGCAGTTGCCAGGCAGCACTCGACTACGTCATTCCCTATGTGAAAGAGCGTAAAGCGTTCGGTGAACCGGTTGCTCATAAGCAGGCAGTGGCGTTCATGGTCGCCAATATCGGCATAGAACTAGACGGCATGCGGCTGTTGGTGTGGAGGGCTGCTTCCCGTGCCGGGCAAGGGCTGAGCTATCAGCGTGAGGCCTATTTAGCCGCGTTGCAGTGTGGCGAAAAAGGCATGGAAATAGGCACCAATGCGGTGCAGCTACTGGGAGGTCACGGCTTTATAAAAGAACACCCGGTAGAGCGCTGGTACCGACACTTGCGTGGTGTGGCACTCATGCCCGGTGGGTTCTTGGTTTAGGCCAGACAAGCAGTTTTTA
>CAJQNE010000085.1 GCA_905479545.1 uncultured Gammaproteobacteria bacterium
AAATGGGAAGACATAGTCGAACTCCGAGTCGCTAACAGATGAGCGGTATTAGCAATGGTTTACAAAAGGCTATAGATGCCCTAAAAATCGAAGATGTTTATTTGCATAGCTCGACAAGCGAATGCGCCGACGACTTTGACCCAAAATATGCCGCAAATATTGACCAATTGTTGGTTCAACAAATGAATGAGGTGAATAGAACTAGCATTGCATCGATCGAAGGAAAGGATCAGTACCTTAGAGTTTTTATTAGCTTTGCTGTTCGATGGATTGAGCCAAATGCTGACAACAAAGACAAAGGCAAAGCACGCGCCGTTATTAACGCGCAGTTTGTTGCGGAGTATGCAATTACCGACTCAATAAGTGATGAATGTATTGATGAGTTTGCAGTAAAAAATGCTATTTTTCACGTGTGGCCATATTGGCGGGAATACCTATCTCGCCAATGCGAGAGGCTACGACTTCCTAGACTAGTTATGCCTGCAATGCAGTTGGCTCACCACCGTTCTCAGTCGGATGAGGATTGCAAAGAAACTAATATAGGATCTATTGCGAAATAATGATTTTTCCCGGTTTTATATTTTGACGAACGCTATCTCCTCAGGTCCTGTGGACGCATATAGCGCCTTTGATGTGGGGTAAGAAGATCATAAAAAGCAGGGAGTAGCCTAAGTGAAAACTTAGCTAGAGTCGCTCAAAAATTCTGAGTTAAGGCTAATCTGATCTTGAGTTTCGAGGGAACTCATGAGTAATAAAATTTACACACTCCAGTTCATACCACGACACGACGGCATTGCAATAATCTAAGCCTTTTACGGCTGTCTCATTAGCTAAAAGGTCAAATGAACGGGCGGACTCTTCTAATCCGTTACTTCGCGCTTCTATAAAGCCGTGAATGGATTTATTTCGAGATACCCTCCATGTGTCGATCTGCTCAAAAAGTGAGGTGACTGCTTCATTTGTTGGCCTCGTTCCGTTTAGTACCTCTCTCAGCAAAGAGTTGAAGGTTGGCCTTCTCAGCCTAGTTCCTTTGCTGTGGAGGTAATTGTAGATGCAATTACTTATTAAGCACTCCTCGAGAGTTATAGCCTCCAGGAAGTAAGAACTAGATATTGCACTTTCTATCCGTTGGATAGCAGAGGTGTAAGTACTGTGCCGACCCGACAATACTTTTACCGCATCGTCGTAACTTATATCTCCCTGCATGGATAAATGAAGAGCCTCAAAGGCTGAGAACCCTTTATCTTTAATGCCTTTCCGATCAAAATCTTTATGGAAAGTGTGCAAAGCATTATGAAACCCATTGATGAATGCGTGAACAGCAGTCCACTCTTCCTTTACCCACTCAAAGTATTTTGATGTCTTGTCTGGGTGGGGAATCTCCATCAACTCATGGCCAATCAGATAAATCCAATCGTGGGATACGCCTATCAGTGCAGCAGGGTGAATACACGTGACGACTTTATCCGGGTAAATGTATGCCATCTCAGGCTTCCAGTCACTGATGGTTCTACGCTCTATAAACCTGCTGTCTTCGTATTTTTCTTCGATAAGGTCAATTAAAAGTGTGTATACATCATTTGGATACGGAGACATATCAAGTATCCCGTCATGGCCGAAACAATGGGAGAGGTATACTCCAAACGGCTCTAGCTGCAGTCGGCCACCTTCCCGGATATAGGTGTACTCCAGGATGAGCTGGAAGAAGGATTGGCGGTCTTCTTCTGTACTACTCATAGATGGTCTCTCTAATTTGGGTGAATGAGGCTGTTCGAATAACTAATCGTTTTAATGGGTTCATCGCTTCTGGGAACTCTCTAAGTGGAGTGGGGCTCCATAGCTTTGGACTGCAGAAATTTGTAAAAGGAGAGCGTTTCCTGCGTAATCTGATTATTGGTTGCTAAGTTTCAAGAAAAGTGATTTTTGACGTACTCAACTAGTTTAGGTCCTTGTAGCCTGTCCGTGGCTGGGTTCGTGCGAACGTAAAAATCTTTTCCACCGAGGTAGCATGGTGATTTTGCAGGAATGCAGTCGAGTTTAAGTACCGTGTAGCCATTGACGTCTACTAATCCGTATTGGATGAAGGGGTAAAACTCTTCACCAACTTGGGATTGCAGCAGGTTCTTAAAGTGCAGAAGAAATTTGTCGTGATTCTTATAAAGTTTTTCGACTTCAGTATTTATGCCTGGCACCTCACCTGAGTCCATGACACCAATCAGCAAGCATCCGCCATCAGAGTTTAGAAACGCAGCGATGGTTTTCAGTGAAGCTGTTTCAATATATTTCTCTTTCGAACCTTTTTGCATATCCAGGCTTAAAGACTCTTTGAACTCCACGACGTTAGATTCGCCAGCTCTACAGATGGACAAAACCCTATCCGCCTCGCTTAATCCGCCAATAACGTCCAGCATCGCCTCAACTTGTAGTAGGAGTTGCCTCGACCCGGTGGGGTTCAGTGCGAACTCACCACCAAGGCCACTTACCGAAGTGGTGAGCTCTTCCAGCTTTTTCTCGGTTTTTGAGATAATCGATTGGTTTTCTGTTGACGGTATCGCTACAAGCACGTTGGACAAAGCAGGCCTGGAAATTGATTTGTGAGTAGACCCTCGGCCAATCGAGCGAAGCGAGAGTTGGCCCATTTCTGATGCGAGAAAACAGCGAAGGTAGGATGCTGAGATTTCAGGCTTCATCACTACCTGAAAATAGTTACTTTGCTTCGCTGGGATGTCGCCCAAATTTTCAATAACTTGGAAATTCCCCATTCGCTGAATGTAAAAACAATTGTCCAGCTCAGAAAAAGACCCTTCTTGCGGTAAGGAATTTATCTCTAGTGAGATATCCTTTAGTGGAAATGTTTCAAATTCTTTGTATTGGCTCTCAAGCGCACTAAGCTGCAAGCTTGCTTCAATTCCGTCGAAGCTATGAAACTTAGGTAAACCAACTCGCATGCCACCAATCGGATTTCCGGTTTCAGCATTGAGTTTTCTATTTTCTAGTAGACGCTCGATCTGGGGTCGGCTATGGAGTTCTCCTAGAAACAGGGATTCAGGGGCTTTTCTAGAGATTTCAGCGAGTATTGGGCGGATTGCGGAGTGAGGTTTCAATAACCCTTCTGGAGCATTGAAGTAAGCCGATACATAAAATCCGTTATCTTCCAGCAAGGCTACGAACTGCTGGCCATCTGATTGAGAAAAACCACTCGGTTCAATCAGGTATATCCCTGTTGCAGTTTCATTGAGGTAGGAAAGAGATTTAAGTAGCTCAATCCAGTTTTTTCGAACCTTTAACGACGTTTCTTTATGAATGTATTCTTCTTTGTGTAACCCGATTGGAAGAATGCCAAAGATCAAATCATATTTTTCATCAGAACTCAGCTCGGTTTCCCACTGCAGCCCGTTAACTAATCTAAAACTGCCAGAGTCCTCAAAAATGACCGCTTCTTTACTTGGATCTCGGGAAGGCTCTCGTTCCAAGGCCTTTCCGAATTCGGCAACCTGAAGCTCTAAACATTTTTTAGCTTCAGTTGAGTGCTTCAGTATCTGAAGGAACTCACGAACTACCGTGAATTGATCGTTCATACTTTTAGTTCGCTTAGTAGGGTGAGGGGGAGGCGCATTCACTATATAGGAGTGTCTGATGGACGATCCAAAACTGATTAGTTTCCACTGACATTCAGCTGTTCTATTTAACCTGAATCTGTTGGCCGGTCTACTTGCTCAACCGAGCATTGTGATTTGTTCGAAAAATTGTCCATCTTTTTTACATACACATATCCGGTTTTTTAGGATTACATCACCCGTACATCGTCACCCTCTAGAACATGCGTATAAAGTGGGTCACGCTCTGGCACGAGCCGGTTGAGCCAAGCTTCTAAGTCCCGCTGAGCGCTGGGGTCGTAGTTTTCCTGAATGAGCAGGCTGGCTGAGGTGTGTTGAATAAACAGCGTGCATAACCCTTCATCTACGTTAGCAGTCGCCACCGCTTGTTGCAGTTGCTTGGTAAAGGCGTGCAGGCCCTGGTCGGGAGCTGAGATGCTGAGTGTTTGTATCATGACGCTCTTGGCTAGCCGTTTTCCCGGTTCGTGCGTACCGTTTTCCAGAGTTTCATTGCCGCGACTATAAGCGCCAGTAGGGCGACGAGCATGGCGGTTAGTAGCTTGCTGTGTTCGGTTATTTTGCCGACCAGGTTTTTCCAGAACGTTTCGCCGTCCACGGATACGGATACCTGGTAGGCCCTTTGAAATACCTGGGGCTTGCCGTCCGTCACGCCGGGTAATGCCCAGCTTAGCGTCAAGGTAAGTTGCTGCGGCCCTTCGGCAAGCGGCACCACGTTCCATTGCCACTGGTTTGGTTTGCCAAATAGAAGCGCTCGGGTTTTAGTCGGGCCGCTGGTTATTTTGAATGCTTCAGCAGCAGCCGTGAGTTCGGCGGTTACGGCTTCCGGGTTCAGCCGAATGTCGTCGGTGAGTGGGTTGCCATCTACATGCCCTAGTCGCGCGAGGTCGGCCCTGATTTGTTCGGCCAACTCAGCTTGGTTGAGACCGTAACCAATCGACAAAACGACTGATCGGGATTTATTGACGATATAGTCGCCTTCGTAGTTGAGACGGATGCTCGCATCGGCAAGTCCATCATCTTTCGCAGCCGCAGCCGCAGCCGCAGCGGCCTCTGCCTTGGCCTTAGCTTGAGCCAGTGCTTCAGCTTCAGCCTGTTGGGCTGCCAGAGCAGCCGCGGTCGAAGTCCCCCCGGTGCCTGCAACGCTGTTATCGGTGGGCTCTAAAGGTTCTGGCGCAGGCTGCTTGATATTTTGAGAGTTTGCCTGAGATTCGGCCTCAGCTCCCGCTCCGACGGGGTAGATTACTGCTGTGGGTAAGGAGCTTATGGCTGGCGCGCCGGCCGGGTGGGTGGAATAGCTTACTTCCGACACTCCCCCGGTAGCGCTCACCGGGTATCCGTCTGATACCCAGTCACCATCGTAAGTTTTCGCCGTGGCGAGGTACGATGAGCCTGATGGCTGGTAGTAGCTAAGCTCATTCGTTCGATATACGGCCGGTATTAGCGGCGCGGGGGCGGGTGGCTCGTTGTAGCGACTAGCGTAATTTTGAGAACTGGCTGACTCCGGTCTCGACGAGGGTGGAGACTCTTCCGGCTCGAAGTTTCCGTATCGCCATTCTTCACGATCGGATAACGGGACTGGCGGATTCTGGCCATAACCTTCTGAAGGCTGTAATGACAGTTCAGGAGGAACGCGGCTAACGGGCTTGTCGACAATATTGTTAGCAGCGCTTGGCCACGAGAAGGTTTCGACATACATCTGCGTGCCAGGTGCAGCCGTTTTTATAGCGCCTCTATTGGCTGATTCTTTGAGTGCGGCGCAACCGCAGGCAATGAACACCAACAAGCCGCAAAGCAGCATGCGATTCCCAATCGGTGTGTGCTGACGAAGCATAGTGAATTCCCCTTGTTTGTCTCCCTTATACCATGAGCATAGTCGCTATAGGCTTGAATGGCGTAATAGAAACGGGTTTTTGGCATTTATCCGATATTAATTGGTGGGATAAACCTGCGGCCAAGTGAGCGGTCCACCAATGGTGGGTTGTCTGTGCATTTTGATTTTTAACCTCTTCAGGCAATACATCGGAGTAAGTTTTTGTTTAAGTTGTCTCATATAAAGTCTTCAATCTGAATACGGAGAATCGCGATGTTGTTACCGACAAAGTTATTGCTAAGGGCCGGGCTCGTCGCCAGCTTGGTTTTTATGGGTATCGGCTGCAGTCAGCAGTCGCCAGGTGCTGGTGGGCAAGGCGCGGATGGCGGATCAACGGCTGGTCCGGACGGTACGCCGGTCGCCACCGACAGAGACCGGCTTGAACCGGGGTTGCAGGGCCAGATACCACTCGCTAACCAGCTGAGCGGCGATGCGGCTTTGGGCTACCGGAAGGGTCTGCGGCTGGTGGGGCAGAACAGCATTCTCGACCGCGGTGCCAATTTTTCATTGGCCTGGATAGATGATTGCGCCTACGTGACCACGACCTCACCCGGCCAGATTTTCGGCCCGACCTCATCGCCGTATGCCGATAGCGCTTTTAATCCGCTGAATGGTATGGCGGTAATCGATGCGTCTGATCCGGAAGATCCTGAGCTGGTGGATATTTTGCAAAGCCCGGCGATGCTGGCACCGCATGAGTCATTGCAGGCGAATCAGGCGAGGAAAATTATTGTCGCGCTGCGCGGCGGCGGCACGGCGTTTGATATTTACGATGCCAGCGATTGCCGCAAGCCAGTACTCACTGCGTCGGTGAATATCGGCATTGGTATCACCTTGCCGCCGTTGCCTGATTTACCGGGTGGTGTTGGTACGATCGACCAGGGGCTGGCTTTTGGCGGTCACGCGCTGTGTATTACTGATGATGGTTTGACCGCCTATGGCAATAGTTCGGCGAACACCAATGCAGTTATTGATCTGACCGATATCGAAAACCCGGAGCTGATCCAGCTCTATGCGCCTGCATCGCATGATTGTGGTCTGAACCCGGAAGGCACGCGACTCTATCAGGCTAATTTTGGCTTTGTATCGCTGGGTGCTGGCTTACCGAATGGCCCGGCCGTGGGTCAGAATGGCTTGGCCATTTTTGATGTGACCGGTTTTCAGGAGCGCACGGTTCCAGCATCACCTCTCGCGATAGGCGTTGCACCGCCGCAAGTGGGTTTTCTGGGCTGGTCGAATATCGAAGAGGGTGAAGCGCCGACCGCTGGCTCGCACACCGCTCGCTGGTTCCGGAATGGTGGTCGTACCTACATTTATTCCAGTGATGAGTGGCCGACAGCCGGTGTTTGCCCCTGGGCCCATAGCCGGATTATTGATATCACCGATGAAGCTAATCCGGTGGAGGTGTCCGATATTGTGCTGGAAGTTAACCTACTGGAAAACTGTGCACAGACTGAGCCGGATATCGCCAACTATTCGGCGCACTACGTCGGTTTTGACGATGTGAATAATGCCACGACGGTGTTTATGACCTACTACAGCGGTGGCTTGCGGGTCTGGGATATTCGCGATCCGGCAAACCCGTTTGAAATCGCTTACTGGCATCCGATACCGAACCCCAATACCCCGGTGGTGCCGTTGTCTGAAGGCTTTGGCAGTTCAGCGGACCGCTGGGACGCAGTGGCAACCTACGTACGTTACCGACCGGAAACCGGACATATCTGGATTGCGGGTTACAGCTCGGGTTTTCAGATTCTGGAGTTCACCGAGTCAGCCGGACCGACAGCGCCGAAGCCGACTGGTAACTAATGCTTCGGCCGAAGAGGGTGCCGCAAAAGTTCTTTCCAGCCATCAGTCCGTTAGCCCTGTGCCCTTCGGCGGAGCTCAGGAGAGCCTTGACGAAGGGCTTGCTGCGGGGCTTCGACAAGCTCAGCCTGAACGGTTGTTTAGAAAAATGCCGCTTTAACTACACCCTTCTAAGTTAAGTGACTTGCGCGCTGATTCGGCCAACCCAAGTGTTCCAGCGGGTTCGTATAATATGTTGTTAAGGCTTACGTTTGTACTGTTTTTAGCCTGTCTAAGCGCCGAAGCCGCAGCCCATTCTTTTGGCATCACTTACACCTTGCCGGTACCGCTTTCGCTCTACAACTGGACGGCCAGCGGGACATTGTTGCTGTCATTCCTGATGATTGTTCTGGCGGTAACCGGCACCGTAAAGCAGCGTAAGGCGGCGCAGTGCGACCTGAGCGATAAGCGCCTGAGCCGCTTCCTCCTCGCTGACGCTGCGATTGTCATTCTTCAGCTAGCGGTGCTTGGCGCGTTGTTACTCTGTATCGCCAGCGCCTGGTTTGGTCCGCCGAACGCCTACCTGAACTTCAGCATGACGTTCTTCTGGATCATCTTCGTTCTTGGTTTTAGCTACTTCACCATGCTGTTTGGCGGCTGGTATCGCCAGCTAAACCCCTGGGGAACGCTGGCCTGGTTTGTATTGCCTAAGAATTGGCGTGCAGGCAGGTTTAGCTATCCGCAGTGGTTAGGTGTCTGGCCGGCGTTACTGTTCTATGTCATTTTTATCTGGTTCGAACTTTTCGGCGGCACGGTGCCAAAAACACTGGCACTGCTGCTCATTAGTTACAGCACCATTAACCTGGCTGGAATCCTACTGTTCGGCCTACGCGATTGGCTGACTCACGCCGAATTTTTCAGCGTGCTGTTCCGGTTAATCTCAAAAATGGCACCCCTACAAATATTGCCTGCGGATTCCGTGCGGTCAAATAGGCAAGTGGTGTTGCAATGGCCGTTTATGGGCTTGCTGCGTTCACAGGCGGTATCACTCAGCGAGCTGGTCTTCATCCTGTTTATGCTGTCATCAACGGTGTTCGATGGCATCCACCAAACCGAAATGTGGATGCGGCTGTTCTGGGACGATATAGCCGGATTACTTCAGCCTTGGGTCGGCAGCAATATTGTCCATTCCTACCCGATACTAAAACCGTTGTTCGGCTGGTTTCAGCTGGCGGCTTTACTGCTGTCGCCAATCATTTACTTAGGGTGTTATTGGCTTTGCGTGGTGCTAATGCGACGGTTGGGTGGCGGCAATTTTAACGTTCGGCAGTTGGCGTTGCGCTTTGCCTATTCGCTGTTGCCCATTGCGTTGGTTTACCACTTCACTCACTACTTCACACTGATTCTGTCGCAGGGTGGGGTGATCAAGCGATTGGCATCTGATCCGCTGGGGCTTGGTTGGGATTTGTTTGGCACTGCTCATTTACTGCCAGCCGCCATCTACCCGGATATGAATTGGGTCTGGCACATACAGGTTGGGGCGATTTTGCTCGGTCATATTGCCTCGGTATACATCGCACACAGGGTGGCGCTTGAGGTATTTCCCGACAAGCGTAAGGCAGTGCTTAGTCAGCTGCCGATGTTGCTGTTGATGGTTGGGTTTACCTGTTTTGGTTTGTGGATTTTGGCTTTGCCGATAAGCGCGATGGGCGGTGGCTAAGCCTGTCCGATATGTTTTGGCACGCCATTAGCGGGCCTTACAGTGACATTCCATAATAGTATGTTATAACATATCAAAGTCTACTCCGAAATTGCTATGAGCCCATCAAAATGTCTTCCCCTCAACGCTTGCCTGTCACCGTTCTTTCCGGCTTTCTGGGTGCCGGTAAAACTACCGTGCTAAGCCATATTCTAAATAACCGTGCAGGCAAAAAAGTCGCGGTGATCGTTAACGATATGAGCGAGATCAATATCGACTCGGCCATCGTTCAGAGTGAGGTGTCGTTAAATCGCAGTGAAGAAAAGCTGGTGGAGATGAGCAACGGCTGTATCTGCTGCACGCTGCGGGAGGACTTGCTGCTGGAGGTTAACAATCTCGCTAAAGATGGCCGGTTCGATTATCTGGTGATCGAATCGACGGGCATCTCTGAACCGCTGCCGGTTGCTGAGACCTTCACATTTGCCGATGAAGACGGTGTATCCCTCGCCGATGTCGCCACGCTCGACACAATGGTGACGGTGGTCGATGCAGTGAATTTCCTGGGTGACTATGAGGAAGCTCAGTCTTTGCAGGATAAAGGCGAATCGCTGGGCGAAGACGATGAGCGCTGTGTCGCCGACTTGCTGGCGGATCAGGTGGAGTTTGCGGATGTGATTCTGATTAGCAAAACCGATTTAGTGTCCGCCGTCGACGTCGGGCGCCTGACCGCCATCTTGCGTTCCCTGAATACAAGCGCCCGTATTCATTCCATTAAAAATGGCGAGGTACCGCTTGATGAGGTGCTGAACACCGGCCTGTTCGATTTTGAACGGGCTCGGCAGGCACCCGGCTGGCTGAAAGAGGCACGGGGCGATCATGTGCCGGAAACGGAAGAGCACGGTATTGGCAATTTCAGCTATATCGCCCGTCGGCCGTTTCATCCGCAAAAATTCCACGATTTTCTTCACGGAACTGAGCGGTACGGCAAGCTGCTGCGTTCCAAGGGCTACTTCTGGCTGGCGACAAGGCCGGAGTTTGCCGGGCAGTGGAGCCAGGCCGGCGGCATGGCGCGCTACGGCTTTGCCGGGATGTTCTGGAAGGCGGTGCCAAAGGCACATTGGCCGGTGGACGAAGACTCGTTGGCGGCAATTGAGAAAGACTGGGTAGAGCCTTTTGGCGATATGCGCCAGGAGCTGGTTTTTATTGGCCAGGCGCTTGATCAGGCTGCGATGACGGAGGCTCTTAATGACTGCCTATTGTGCGACGAGGACATTCTACAAGGCAAAGAATATTGGGCCACATTGCCCGACCCCTTCCCCGCATGGAGAAATGAAGCATGAGTGCATTAGCCGCTATTACGGAAAACTATCCGGCTCACCGCCGCGTTGTGGAGGGCGACAGCCCATTGGTGCTGTCGGAAATTTATCAACAGGACGTCAACCTGGTGATTTGGCGGCGAGGTGTCACAGCCGAAGTGGCTGAGGCTGCGGCTCAGATCATCGGACACAATGAAGCACTAAGAGCTGAACTTCCGGTTTCTGCTCAAAACGCCAGCGCTGAACTGCTTACGGTACTCAGCGCACAGCGCTACCGTGCCGACGCCAGCGCCACTATCAGTGCCGACTGCGCCGAACTGGTCGATATGTTTTGTTGTCTGTTCGATTTGTCGGAGGCTGGCTTGCGTCTGGGTACGCTTGACCGGGCGATGTGCCCGAAATTTCACGTAGACCGGGTGCCTTGCCGGCTCATTACGACGTATCACGGCTGTGGTTCGGAATGGCTTCCAAACAGTCACGTCAATCGTCTATCGGCGGGCACTGTTGAGCCTGTAGAAACCGATGAACAGTCGCCAGACTATTATGCTCGCAACAGAATTCAAACCCTGAACGTCGGTGATGTAGCGCTGCTTAAAGGCGAGACCTGGCCGAAAAATCAAAATGCCGGTCTTGTTCACCGGTCGCCTGCCTTAAACGCGGGAGAGCGGCGGTTAATATTGACGCTAGACTTTACCGACGCGGGTTAAAACTATGCGGTTAGTCGTTGTCGATAGGATGGCGCGACTGATGCGCTACTACTGACAATGTTGTCGGTCGCATGGTTATAGCTTAAAAGCCGTTAATTGGCGTTCGCGGTGGCTAAACAGCGGCGGCAGGTTCCCTTCAGTTCAACAATGGCTTGCTCTACCTGAAAATCGTTTTCGCCTGAAAGTTCGGTAAGTAGCGTTTGTAATGGCTTCGATTCAACTTCCTTGACGCTGCCGCACTCGGTACATACTAAATATTGGCTTTCGTGAGAGTGTTCGGGGTGGCCGCAGGCAAGGTACGACTGGGTTGATTCGATCCGGTGGACGAGGCCGACCCGCATTAGGAAATCGAGGTGTCGATAGACCGTGAGCGGGGCGATTTTCCGGTCCTGCTTTTTTTCTAATGCGGCGATGAGTTCGTAAGCGGACGAGGGCCCGTCGGTGGCGAGAAGTTCGGCGTAGGCCGCCAGGCGCGAGGCGGTTAGTCGTTCTCCTGCATCAGCACAGCGCTGTTCGGCCAGTGCTTGCCACTTTTTCGGCAATACGCTTTTTTTGTTTTTCAACGCAGTAGCCATTGAGTGTTCCGGAAAGCTTTTGAATTAGCGGGCCATTGTAGCGTGCAAGCTCAGTCGTGTTCCCACGAGATTGTTTTCAGGGTTTCACGAGGCGCGCATCCATCAATCGGTAAACCACTTCTTCTTCACTACGGCTTTGTGGTTCAAACCTTCCTTCGAGCACTATTGGGTCCCATGATGCTTCGATGCCGCTTTTAGCCAGCACTTCAACAGCGCCGGCCGGACCGCCCGGAATATGAAAAAAACAGCTGGGCGGATTCGAAGTTAATAAGAACCGACTCTGTTTCAAGGCCGGTTCTAGCGGCATCATAAAGCCAGCGATTTTTACCGTTTTACCGGCCAATGCTTTGATGGAATCAGGGAATTCGGCTGTGAGTGCCTCGCCGTCGTGGCCTAGCGATGCGCTCATCAGCGTCTGCCAGTCGATACCGTCTTTCAGTTCAGGCAGGCTGGGGTAGCCGGCGGCTTCAAGGCTAATGATGTTGACGAAAACTTCGCTATTGGCTTCGGCAAATTTAACCGTAACCGTATCCAGACCCATCTGACCGGCAACAATATCGAACGATGCATAACCTGATTCGTCGGAGGTTTGCATTGACGAGACCTCGGCCATATTAATTAATTTGCTGCTGCCCTGAATGCTAATCACGGGCGTTGCGCCTTCAACCGGCCGGCCGTCTTTATCCTCTAGCCGGATTTCAAAGTAGGCGATCTCTTTTTCCAGCACATCGACCCGCATGCGGCCTTCGGGATCACGATAACCGCCTTCTACGGTTGGGATGATCCGCACGCCGCTGGCGTCCGCTGCACTTACCGGCGGAGGTGCTTCAAACGGTCTGGTTACGAAATCCGGGCCGAATGCCGACATATCAACCGACTCACCAATTTGCCCGGCTGAGGTTTCTGCCGCCAACTCTTCTTCCGTTAGTCCGTCAGGCTCTGCGGACGGTTGTCCGGATACCGGCTGTTCTGGTAGCTGAGCCTGCACGGCAGTAGTCGCAAGCGAAATGACAGCGACCAGCGTGACCAGCCCAACTGCTCCGTAGGGAGATGTCGCATACAGTTTGCTAAGCCATTCTTTCAAAGCCGTAATTCCCAATACCGAAAATATTTATGCTGGTAATTCTAAATTAACTCAGGTCTAACTATTCGCTAGCGTTCTGGCTACGTCGGTTCTATAAGCCTGCACGGCAGGTATGGCAGCAGCCACCGCGCCAACGATAAACAACCCGGGTAGTAACAGCGTTTCCGGGGGTGCCCATGTCAGGCCTGTGAGTCGCAGGCCGCGTGCATTCGACAACCAATAACCGAGGAGTTCCATCACACCATGGCCTATCAGAAATCCAAACAACACTCCCAGGCCGGAGAGTATTAAGCCTTCCAGTAACAATACTTGCAGTAATTCCGGTCGGGTTGCACCGAGGCAACGCAGCATTGCCAGATCACCGCGGCGGGCTCGCAATGAGCCATAAAGCGCCGAGAAAACCGATAGTGCTGCGGTAATTATCAGCACCCAGGCGAATGCCTGTAAGCCATCGATACCAATGCCAACCAACTGCAGAATGCGGGATATTTCCATTGCCGGTGCGGCCGCCTGCAAATGTGGCCCGGCATTGATTTGCCGCGGCAGACTAATAGCCGCCATGGGCGATTTGTACTGCAGCAGCATCGCGGTTATTTCTTGCGAGTGATCGTCTTCCGCATGGTGGTCATGTCCGCTGCTGTGTGCGCTAGCCGAATCTTCCTCAGGCTGATTATGGTCGTGCCCATGCTCATGCCCGTCCTCGTGATCGTCGTGAGTTTCTGCGTGGTCATCGTGGTGGCCGGACTCGTTTTTCTGTCGTGCGGCCGAAACCGTCGCGCCAGCGTCTGTATGCTCTGAATGCAGTGACCAGACGCTTTGCAGCGATGTCAGTATGAGTCGGTCAATCACCGTGCCGGTTGGTTTTAATGTGCCTACTACGCGATAGGGCTGCGACGCGTGATGGTCGGCGCCAGCACTGGACTGGTCGACTATTCCGTGCGCGCCGGCAAACCGACTGCCGACGCTCAGCCCGGCTGATTCCGCCGCGGCAGCGCCAGCGACAGCTTCCATCGGCGCGTTCCAGAGCCGACCGTCGCTGAGTTCGGCATCGTACAGATCGGCATATGCAGCTGTGGTGCCGACGATGCGTTGGCCACGATAGCTATCGCCGAGTGCTAGTGGCACTGCGGTTTTGACCCGCGGGTCTTTCGCCCAGCGATCAGCATGATTCTGCTCAATGTTGCCCGGTGGAATGTCGGAGTGGTACACCGATGAAAGAATGAGCTGCACCGGGCTGCCCTTGGCACCCAGCACCAGGTCGACGCCGCGCGCATCGCGAGACAAAGCCTGCGAGAGCTGAAAGCTGGCGAGTAACAGCAACACAATGCTGGCCGTGCCGAGTGCCATTAATAGCACGTTCACCAATGAGGTTAGCGGCGAAAGGCGCAGGTTGGCATAGGCGAGTCGGAGCCAGATCATGCTGTTTGTACCGTTGATTGAGCCGGTTCTGATTTAGCCAGTTCTAGTTCGCTGCCGAGCCGGCCACGAATACGTTGATCATGGGTTACGACCAATAATGCCGAACCGACGGCTGCGGCGGTTTCTTCTAACAGCGTTATCACCGCTGCAGCGCGCCCGTCGTCCAACGCGGAGGTCGGCTCATCGGCCATCAGTAATCGGGGTTGGTGAACCAAGGCCCGTGCGATGGCGACGCGCTGTGCCTGTCCGTGGCTAAGCATCGAGGGTTTGTGGTGTTCCAGGCCGTTCAGGTTGAGCCGTTCAAATAACTCGGCAAGGAGTGCGCCATTAGCGGTGGCGCGAGCCAGGTATCGGGCCAGGGTGATGTTCTGCAGCACCGTTAGCGCCGGCAGCAAATGGAAGCGTTGAAAAATCAGGCCAATATGCTGACCACGAAAGCGGTCGAGCTGGCTGTTGCGGAGCCGTGAAAGGTCTTGGCCAAAAATTTTAACCTGGCCAGCTGTGGGCTGAACAAGACCGGCCAGTAAGTGCAGTAGCGTTGTTTTACCGCAGCCAGACGGCCCGAC
>CAJQNE010000086.1 GCA_905479545.1 uncultured Gammaproteobacteria bacterium
TGTTGTCGGTCGAATTAATTGTCGTCTGTCGCCGTGGGTGACATGGCCGGTCGGGATTGCAGATAGGCAGCCCCGGGATCGGTTTGTTTGGTTAGTGTGCCGGTTGGGTCGGTGGCATCAATTTCCAACCCATTTTCGCCGGCCGCCGCCGACGTGCGATAAACGCGGGCCAGGCTGCCGGGCGCTGGCCGGTCCGGTGAATCTACTACCGCATCGCCGCCGATGTGATACCACTCGCCGGTGGCGTAGGTCGGCGATAAATCCAGCAACACCCAGCCACGTTGATCGAGATTGACGTACTTGAGATGGGTGTTAGCAACGCTTAATACATTCGCGGCTTCGCCGCCTTGTTCCGGCACGGCTATGCCGGGCGATGAAACCGATGGGCCGACAAATTCAACGGCAATCGGTTCATAGGCTGGCAGCTGATCGGGGTTAGGTGTTACATCAAACGCCCAGCTGGTGTGTATATCGCCGGTAATAACCACCACGTTATCTACTGCTGAGGCGTCGGCGTTTTCGCTGCCGTCCTGATTGTTACCCTGCAGCACCTCGTACAGCCGTTCCTGGCTGGTGGGGTAGCCATCCCAGGCATCGGTGTTGAGGTAGGTGGCAGGCACCGCGGCAAGTTCCGCTGTGGGTGCAACGCCGGGGGTGGTTCTGAGGTGCGACATGATGAGCTGGTTGCCGATCACTTTCCATTTGGCTTCGGAATTACGCAGTTGTTCATGCAGCCACTGCTCCTGGTCAGGGCCAAGAATATCGCGATGGGCGGTGGTATCGCCACAGAGCGGGTCGCTGCTTTGATAGTCACGTACCGCATCGCGTTGGAACGCAGCACCATCGGCCTGGTCATCACGACCCCATAAGCGGGTATCGACCATAATTAAATCCAGGAATTTCCCGGCGCTGAATTTACGCCAGGTTTTACCAACCCGCGGGCTGAACAGAGCACCGTTTTCTACCGTTGCATCATCGGCCACCGGGCGAATAGGCAACCACTCAAAATAGGCCTGGATACCGAAGGTTTTACGTTCGTACCAATAGCCCTCGTTGAAGCCCTCATCACCGGGTTGCAGGTTGGCCATGGCGGCTTCGGTGTGGTTATTGGCCGTACATTTTCGTGAATTGTCGGTGGTTTCGTGGTCGTCCCAGATATTGACGAATGTGTATTGGCGATGCAGCTCAACAAGATCCGGGTCGGTTTTGTACTGGGCATGGCGGCGACGGTAGTCATCCAGTGAAATCATTTCATGTGGCGGGTCGCAGTCACGAGTATCGCCGTATTCACCATTGCCGTATTCGTAAATGTAATCGCCAAGATGCACCACCAGGTCAATGTCGTTTCGCTCAGCCACTTCGCGATACACGTGAAAGTAGCCATGCGGAAAGTTTGAGCAGCTGACAATAGCGACACGCAGGCGGTTATCCGTGTCAGCGGGCCAGTCGGGTAAGGTCTGCAAGCGGCCAATCGGCGAGGTAAAACCCGGCACCGAAAACTGGTAATAATAGGCGGTGTAGGGCGACAGGCCGGTGACATCCACCTTGGCGCAGTTGTCGTTGGAAGCCAGCGACGAGGTTGTGCCAGCGGCAACGATATTGCTTAGCTCCGGATCGCTATAAACCGCCCAGTCCACCGAGGTGTCGCGTAACTCCGGGTTGCCATCGGCATCAACATTGCTCAGTCGCGTCCAGATAATGGCGCTGGTTTCGGTCGGGTCGCCACTGGCGACGCTATGCAAAAACGGAGTTTCACTGCGTGAGGCAGGAGTCGCCACACCGGGCGCTAATGGCGCCGACCCGGGGCTCTGACTACCGCCACCACAGCCGGGCAGCGTTGTTGCCGCAACGCCGAAAGCGCTTGCTGCAGCTGAATTTTTCAGGAAGTTCCGGCGTGATATGCTCATGTTGATGCTCGGTCATATTCGTTGAGGCGGCGGAATATAACAAAGCTATGTTGCAATCAGTTTGCAGCCGTATGACTGTGTGCGGCAGTCCGGGGGGGAGAGCTGCTAGCCCAATAAATGTTGCTGCAGAAACTCCAGTTGTAGTGTTACGTTCTGCTCAAAAAATTCACCGACGTAGGGGTCGAAGTGATTACAGGGCAGTAAGTGAAATTCGCTGACGGGTATTTTTTTAGCGGTTTTTTCTGCCGCTGCGCAGGGGGTAATACTGTCTTCGCTGCCGGCGATAATCAGCGTGGGTACGGCGATTTTATCCGCATTACGAATTGGGCTGTAAGTGGCCAGCTTGAGAAAAATGCGTGATAGCACTTTGTTTTCCCATTGGCTACCCTCCGGCACCATATTGAACCAGCCATCCCAGGTTTCCGGGCTGTTGATGGCAGCAAATTCGCCGGGATGGCCCACCACCGGCGTGTAGTGTGGCTTGCCACCCAGCCTGCTACGAACGACATCCATCAGACCGGCAGCGGTCGCTTTGGCGACAGCCTTTTTATCCAGCGTTTTCAGTGTGGCTATGCCGTCGACATGTGGCACCTGGGCAATGACAGCGGCGATATCGGGCTGCTCCGCAGCGATAGTTAGCACATGGCCGCCGCCAAATGACGAGCCCCACAGGGCAATTTTAGTGGCATCAATTTCCGGTATAGCTTGCACGTGCGCCAGCGCAGCCCGCCAGTCCTGATGATGTCGTTGCGGGTCGACCCAGTGGCGCGGTTCACCGTCGCTATCGCCAAAGGTCCGGTAGTCAAAAAAGTAAGCGGCAAACCCTGCTTCAGCAAACCGTGCAGCGAACGCTGGAAGACGCATCTCGCGCAGTGCTGCGAACCCGTGGCCGAGAATAATTACGGGCGGGTTGCTGGCTATTTTCCCCACCGCTTTCGGCAAATACAAAGTGCCAGCGCAGCGTTCGTTCTGGCTAATGAAATCCGTTTGGACAATTTCAAATTGTTGTTGAGTCTCTGGCATATCAGGGCTCCTTGGTAATAGCGTCAGCCTACAACGATTTGCTGGCTAAAGCTTGGCGTTTCCCGGTAGGTATGGCGGCACATCGACAGATGGAATCTCGCTCAAAGCCCATTTGCTCCACTTGCGTACACCGCTTGATTGAGCCTCAGTGCTAACGAGCCGGAGCAATGCGAGGTAACGAGGATTTCGTGCTTCGCCTAGTGTTGCGGCGATATGGGTTAATGCGCCCGCGACGTGACGATTCTCATCGCGTCGGGATTGGTATAGCCGCTCAGCCAATAGGTCGAGAATGGCAGGCACGCGCACCTGACTTTTCCGCAATTCGCCGACGGTGGCTTTTAGTGTCGCGATGTTTTCCACCGATAACTTCTGGCGGTAGGCAGGCAAGTTACTTTCGCCACTGCCGCCGTAACTAAGCACAAAATAAGCGATCCATTGGTCAGCGTTTCGGGCTAACTGTATCTCGCCGATGTCGTTATAGCTCAACAGCATTTGCTGAACAGCAATTTTGCTGGGTCCCCCCCAAGCACTGACTATACGACGAGTATTTACGTGCCCCATCACTGTGCCCGCCTTATCCGGCAGGCCGAGCCGGCTGAGTATTGCCGAGAGATTTTCGCCATCACGAATTGCGAAACTACCCTTAGTTGTACGGGATTGCGAATCGGCTTTCTGCTGATTGAATACACGGTCGCGAAGCATTGTTAGCGATAGGCTGCCCGGTAAATAGCTATCAGCCTCGGCTCCATTAAGTTGCTTAAGCGATTTTTTAATATAGCCGGTGAGCTTGCGCGACGTACTGGCATTTTTCGCTGTTTGCAGAGCCTGGCGATAACGGCTCTGCTGTGTGCTGCCTAGCGCTTTGGCAAGCCAGGCCTGAGTGTCAATGTCTAATGTGTTGTTGCCGAGTACATCGGTAACCAGCACTTCAGCAGTCAGGTCGGTCACGTGCTGGCTGGCTTGCGGGTTCGCCTGAATCGATTTTGCAGCGAGCTTTACTTCTTCAGTAACCGGGCTAAGGAGATAAAGGCTCAGCAGGTCATCCTGTTTGGTATCAGCAAACGCTGAGTGGGTTGCTACTAGCAACAAGGCTGTAACCACGACGCGAAAAGTGCTGAGTAAATTTTTATGCATGGTTGGGTACTTTTGTAGTTTTTGCAGAGAGTAAATTTTATTAGGTTTGTTTAACGGTAAGTTAGTCGCGATCCTTCCACAACCCGGGCTTGTTAAATCGTAAAGTCCTTTTGATCTGCTGCGTTGTTTAGCCGCTTTGGCTGGCTAACGGTTATGATGACGACGATATTTATCGATAGCAACAAGAGCTGCCCAACCAATATGACCGACCGTTACGCCGTAATCGGCAACCCCATTGCTCACAGTAAATCGCCGCAAATTCATACGCTGTTTGCCGAGCAAACCGGCGAACCGCTTGTGTATACGGCCTTACTCGGCCCAACCGATGCCTTTGTAAAAACCGTAAATGCTTTTGCTGCTAATGGTGGGCGCGGCCTGAATGTAACTGTGCCGTTTAAAAATGAAGCCTTCGTGTTGGCGAGCGACTATAGCCAGCGCGCGCTGCGGGCGAGTGCGGTGAATACATTGAGTTGGCAACCCGAAACGCAAAACTGGCACGGGGACAATACTGATGGGGTCGGTTTGGTGCGGGATTTACAGCGGAATTTGCAGGTTGAACTTGCGGGTAAGCGATTACTGGTGTTGGGTGCCGGTGGCGCCGTGCAGGGTGTGCTCGGGCCATTGTTAGATGCAGCGCCGGCGCATATTCACATTGCCAACCGTACTGCCGGTAAGGCGGCGGCTTTGGCACAGTATTTTGCTGACGCGGGCAGTGTTGCTGGTGGTGGCTGGGAAAGTTTAGTGAACCAACAGTTCGATGTGGTCATTAACGGCACGGCCGCCAGTTTGGCCGGTGAATTGCCCCAGCTACCCGACAATTTGCTGGCTGAGGGAGCGGCCTGCTACGACATGATGTACGGCGCTAAACCCACGCCATATATGCAGTGGGCAACTGAACGTGGCGGCGCTGCCTATGACGGGCTGGGCATGTTGGTGGAACAGGCCGCAGAATCGTTCAGTGTTTGGCGCGGCGTGTTGCCGGAAGCTGAGCCGGTGATCGCGGCATTGCGTACGCAGTTAAGCTAGGGCGCTCACCACCGTAATAGTCAGCCATAAAAAAAGCCGCCCGTGAAGGCGGCTCCCACAGCTTGCGCTGCGTCCCTGGTAAGGGGATTAGTTGTCAGCTAACTACAACTGATAACTATTGCTGCTGTTAGAACGAGTAGCGACCACCAAACAGATAGGTGCCTAGCTCGTCACCGGCATCAACTTCAGCGTTCAGGCCCCAATTCGGGGTAATTTCGTACATTACGTTACCGATAACGCTTGCACCGTCAGCATCTTCAATGTCGGTGTAGCGAACACCCAAGCTACCTTCCAGTTTCGGTAGCAGTTGTGAGCGCAAGCTGGCATCCAGAGTGAAACCGTCCGAATTGTCTTCGTCAAGGTTACGGAACGAGCCCTGGTCATCATCACCACCACGACCGAAGTCAAAATCACCGTAGTCCACATCTACATAACCAACGCGGGTTACCAAGTGGGTATCCGGAAGAGATTGCAGTTGCAGCGGCAGCGCGTAACCAACTTGTAGATCCAGACGTTTTACGTCTTCATTTTCAGTAATGGTCACTGCAGTATCGTTTTCGTCAGTGCCTTGAAAACTCGCTTCCGCATCCGTTATCGAGTAGCTACCTTGAACGAACAGGCCTGGTGTGATGAATGGCATAGCGTAGGAGCCACGAATCGCAACTCCGTCGCCATTGTTAAAGTCATCTTCGAAATCACCGTCGTCACCAACACCGTCGATGTCGAGGTTCAGGTAGTCAAGTTCAACCCAGGTGTAGCTCAGACCTGAATTTTGCGCCATGGCTGCCATAGGTAGTAGAGCCGCACTGGCGACGCCAGCGATAAGAGCCTTACGTGTTTTTGTGTTCAACATTGCTTTATTCCTCAAGCTTTGAATGATTGATAAACGGCAATGAGTTGGCGGGCGGGTTGTCCCTAACGGGCCAGCCGATTTGCCTCACTGCTTACTGC
>CAJQNE010000087.1 GCA_905479545.1 uncultured Gammaproteobacteria bacterium
CGGTGAGCTGTTCAGACAGCTTTCTTACGAAACGGTCGGCACCTCAACGATGCAGTCTCGCGCCGTTGCCGGAACTGCCAACGGCACGCTCGTTTTTTGTCTGCCGGGTTCTACCGGTGCTTGTCGCGACGCCTGGGAAAAAATTCTGCAGCAGCAGCTCGACAGCCGTCACGGCCCCTGCAATTTGGCCGAATTGCTGCCGCGGTTGCAGGAATGAACGTGCGCATTCCGGCACTGCTTTTTGCGTTAATGGTCTGCAGTGGCGCGTGGGCCGAAAGCGTTAAGTTAGCCGGTTTCGGCCAGGCTGGCTGGGAAGTGCAGGAGTTTGAGGGGCGCACCGAGTATGTTTCGGCAGCTGATGGCAGCGTTACTGCAACCGCTAACGGCACTGCTTCGGGCTTGGTGTGGAAGCAGAAGATTGACTTGGAAAAAACGCCGTTCCTGAACTGGCGCTGGAGCGTTGCTGAGCTGCCCGGAGTAACCGACGAGCTTAAAAAGAGCGGTGATGATTATGCCGCTCGTGTTTACGTGGTGGTCGACGGCGGGTGGTTGAAATGGCGAACTAAGGCGTTGAACTACGTCTGGTCCGCCAGGCAAAAAGCCGGCGACGACTGGGATAGCCCCTATTTGCCAAAAAACGTAAAAATGTTCGCTGTGGCAGGCGCGGGCACGCCATTGAATCTATGGCGGACAGAAAAGCGTAATGTAGCTGCTGACTTTCAAAAAATGTTCGGCAAGGACATTAAAAGCATTGATGCTGTGGCGATCATGACTGACGCTGATAATAGTCAGTCGACCTCTAAAGCCCGCTTTGCCGAATTGTTCTTCAGTGCCGAATAACCCCATACGGGTATTTAATTTAACGAAACAATCTGATCACTTCAGGGATTCTTTATGACTGATAAAACTGCTGCCGATCTGGCCCCGACTTCAAAAAAGCCAAACTGCGTATCGAGCGTAGTGACCGCGGGAAAAGCCGCTATCGCGCCGTTGTCGTTTACCGGCGACGCTGCTGCTGCATGGATTGCGTTGAAAGACGTGATTGAATCTCAACCGCGGATGGCCATAAAAGATGCCAGTGCGAATTATCTCCACGCTACTGATACCACCAAGCTGGTTAAGTTCGTCGACGACGTAGAGTTCTTACTCGACGACAATGTGATTCACGTCCGGTCAGAGTCGCGGGTTGGGTATAGCGATTGGGGCGTTAACCGCAAAAGGGTCGAAATGATTCGGGCGCAACTGGCCGAAAAACTGCAATAGGTCTGGTTTTTGTGGGTGACTCAAAAGCCATGAGCTATAGCCCGTTTGCGGCACACACCGGCCTGGAGCTGGAAGACTGGGGTAACGGTGAAGCGACCGTATCGCTGCCCTGGCATCATGAAATGACCAACCTGAACGGCACGGCCCATGGCGGCGCTATGTTTACGTTGGCCGATGTTGCAATGGGCCTGGCAGCGCTTAGTCGCTGCCCTGAGGGCTATACCAGCTTCACCCGAGATGCCAATATTCGCTATGTGCGTCGCGCTGAACGTGGGCCGCTAATGTGCACGGCTAAAGTCACTGAGCAGACTGATCGTGGCGTTACGCTCAGTGCCGAAGTTCTGGCCGACGGCGAAGTGGTTTGCGAGGTGAGCGGCTCTTGTGCGTATAAAAAATCGACTGCCGTAGTGCGCAGCGAGATGCTGCCAGAATAACGCCGGAGCGGAATCAAAAAAGCGTTCACTCAAGCTGTAAACGGCCAGGGTTTAGAACCGGTAGGTTAGTGCCAGGTTAATTACCGGGTAAGCTTGCAGAGCTTTCACGTCCTCTTCGATTTCGCGTTCTTCTTCTTCCAGCGCGGCGTCACGCTCAGCCGTGCAATCGATATTGAAGGGCGGGACAGCTGAGCAATCGCCTTGGCTGCGAAGTTCTACATCTGCGCTACCTTGGATGAGTAGGCCGATATCGCCGCTAAAGCCCCAGCCCTGTTTCTTCAGTGGGTTGCCAAAACCAACGCCAACATACGGTGCGATAGGGTTGAACTCTACGTCGGCTTCAACCGTGCCTAGTTGTTGGCGGTTGAACTCTTCGCCATCATCACCAAATTCGCAGCTGCCCGACGCGCTCTCACAGGTCGCCGAGCCACTGGCATTATTATCGCTGAAAAACAGTCCGGCACTTAAACGAAACCAGCCACCTGTCGGGTACCAATCCGCTGTACCGCCGATGGAAAAGAGGTTCAGATCACCTTCATACTGCAGCTCGTCGCCTTCTTGGCCATTATTGTCATCGCCTTCAAAGTCATAGCTGAGTTGACCGCCATTAACGCTGGCACGTAAGTGCAGGTTTGGCGATATGCCATAAATATAATCAACACCAACACCAGTGGTGCTGATTTCAGCGCTAATGGCGCTTTTGCCGGTGGCATCGTCAGCAACGGCCGGGGTGAAGCTGGCTGCGCCGATAATTGCGGCAGTTATAAATGCGATTTTTTGCATAGTGGTGGCCTGTGTTTTTGAGCGGCAAAACTTACCGCATATTAATAATTAAAGGTGGTTTCAATTTTTCAGTTTGAGCTGTTAGGCTAATGAACATGCCATTGCTGCGCTGTCCCCTATGCCACCCGACTCAGTGAAATTACATGATGCAAAACCCGTTCCGCAAAGCGTACGGATTGTGGTTTCAAGCCTTACCGATATCCGCTATATAGAGCAGCGACTGGCCGATGCCGGTGTGGCTGTGGAACACGACAAAGTCAGCATGGCCAGCGCCGAGCGCCGCGAATATTTTCGTGGGTTACAGCAACAATACAATTGGCACATGTTACCCATGGTTTTTGCTGATGGGGAGTTTATTGGCGGTGAGTTGGAGCTGTTGCAGCGACTTGAAGCCACGAGCACGGGCCGCGAATAAAGGCCGGGAGCCATTATGAAAATTTATATTACCAGCGTGTTTGTCGACGACCAGCAAAAGGCCTTGGATTTTTATACCGAAAAACTCGGCTTCAGGAAAAAGGTCGATATGCCAACGGGGGATTATCGCTGGCTAACCGTGGTGTCGCCAGACGCTGAAAACGGCACTGAACTATTGCTGGAACCCTCTGACCATGCCGCTGTGCCACCGTTTAAGCGGGCGATAAAACAAGACGGTATTCCGTTTGCTTCGTTTGAAGTTGATGACCTGAAGTCTGAAGTAAAGCGGCTGGAATCGTTAGGCGTTGAGTTTACTCAACAAGCGACCGAGGCTGGTGGAGTGATTACCGCAGTGCTCGACGACAGCTGCGGCAACCTCATTCAGCTATTACAGCGACTGGATGATTAACTCCGGGTGGTTGGGTCAGTCGTCTAGCTCGTCATCGTAAGGTAGTGCGATACCCTTGGGGCCGATGACAATAAGCTTCTTTTTGTACAAACCGCCAATGGCTTTTTTGAACGCACCTTTGCTCACCTTAAATTCAGCATAAATGGCGTCGGGTGAGCTTTTATCGCTCAGCGGCAGGCTACCGCCGCTGTTTTGCAGCGTAGTTAATATTTCGTCGCCCAGCGACTGTTGACCGGTGGCGGTTAGCGGTGTGACGCTGACGTCGAGCCTACCGTCGGCGCGAGCCTTTTTCATATAGCCCTTGCGGCGTTCACCAGTTTTGAGCGGCCGTGATAGTTCCTGTTCGTAGATCACGCCAAGATAAGCACCGTTAATAATCGCTTTAAAGCCGAGCGGTGTGCGTTTAGCAATGAGCAGGTCAACTTCTTCGCCGTATTTGAACGCATCCGAGGTTTCGTGCAGGAAATCGCTGAGCTTCATTGAGCAGGCGATGCGATTGGTATCTTCGTCGAGATAGACATACACCACCGCCGTGTCACCGACTTCAGCCCGACGGGTGTCTTGCTCGTTGAATGGCAGCAGCAGATCTTTCGGCAGCCCCCAGTCGAGGAACGCGCCGATATTATTAACCTCGACTACCCGCAGGGCCGCACATTCGCCTACCACCGCTTTTGGTGTCTCGGTGGTGGCAATAATGCGGTCTTCAGAATCGCTGTACAGGAATACCTTCAGCTCCATACCGGGTTTTATCTTGGTCGGCAGGTAGCGTTTTGGCAGCAGTATTTCGCCGAGGTCGCCGCCGTCGAGGTAGGCACCAAAATCGACTTCTTTTACGACAGTGAGCGTGTTGTGGCGACCGATTGAAGGCATAGCTGCTAACAGTTGAGGAGGTAGGGCAGGGAGTTTACCGGATTGCAGGCTCGTGCTGTTGCTGTGACACTGCGGCCTATGAGATCTGCTGCTGAAAATACCGTCGTTCTGCAATCGCATCGCTCGCCCGAGCCTGCCCCTTGGCTTGGCCGGTGCATGGCGTCGGTACAGAACTGGGCGGCTGACAACGGATTTATTTACCGTTTTGAGGATGACGCGTTATTCGCGCGGCTGCCTGCCGACATTGCCGAAAAATTGCTGCACGGTGCAAACAAACACATCGTTGTCGCCACCGATTTAGCCCGGCTTTATTGGTTGAGGGCTGAGCTGGAAAGCGGTGCCGAAACAGCGCTGTGGTTAGACGCCGATACTTTGGTTTGTGCCCCGGAAAATTTTATTCTACCGGCCAGTTCATTTGCCGTCGGCCGTGAAGTGTGGGTACAACAAAGCGATGATAACAAGTTGCAGAGTTATAAGAAGGTTCACAACGCATTTTTATTGTTTCGCCAGGGCAATCCGTTTTTAAGCTATTACCTGCACGCCGCAGAGCAAATTATTCGCCAACATAGTGGCCGCCACATGGTGCCGCAATTGATTGGGCCTAAGCTATTAACGGCCTTGCACAATGTGGTTCAGTGCCCGGTTGTAGAACGGGCCGGCATGTTGAGCCCGCTGGTGCTTCTCGATGTTTTGCAGGGTGGCGGTGAAGCGTTGCGGCTGTTTTTAAAGAAGTCGCCGGAGTGTCCGGCTGCTGTAAACCTTTGTGGCTCTTCTGTGCAAAGTAGTGCCGTGAGCGAAGCCGAAATGCTACAAGCAATTGAGCTGGTGCCCAACGCATTAGCTCGCTAGACGATGCAGTAAGTTACCGCTGGCATTACTAATGCTGTTAATATATTCCAGTTATTTTATATAAGCTTTGTATAACCATAAGGCGCGGTCAGAACCGTTGCCAGAAGCATGGTATCGCCATGCTTGCGAGATATTGAGGAATAGTAATTATGGGTAAATATTCTAGAGCAGTGCTAGCAGCGCTGTTGTCCGGCAGTTTGTTAATGGCTTGTGGTGGCAGCAGTAGTTCGCCGGGCAGCAGCCCCGTTACTCCGCCTTCATCGGGCGGTGGTGGCGATGGTGGTACGGGCGGCGATACCGGAGGCGGTGGAGGTACGCCCACCAGCCGGACTTTCATTATTCAGCCTGATAATGACAGCGACCGGCCTGCGGGAACTGCTGAAACCGAAGCGCTCACCGCTTTTTTTGCGGCTGTTACCGGCGACACGATTGAGTTTGCCGAAGGCACGTTCAACTTTGAAACTACCCTCACCATGTCGCATAAAGAGGGCATTACCGTAAAGGGTGCTGGCTTAAAGAAATCTATTCTCAACTTTGAGAACAGTAGTACGCCAGAAGGCTTCAATATGAGCCACATGGAGGGCATTCTTATTGAAGACCTCACCGTGTATGACACGCCGGGCTTCTCGATAAAAATCTCTGACTCAGACCACGTTACGATGCGAAATGTGCGCACCATGTGGAGCAGTGGCGACAACAATATGGATCCGAATGTGCCGTCTACACTGGATGTTTCCTGTGATGGCACTGCGGCTGCGGCGAATGGGTATACCGTTAACCGCGCCTCCGATCCGACTCAGCTACCGGCCTTTCCGCTTGCCAGCGGCAGCTATGTGGATGCGAATGGTGTGACGCGAACCTACGTGGTGGATGACACCAACGGTGGTTACGCCATCTACCCCGTGCTATCGAACAATGTGTTGCTGGAGAACGTTATTGCCATCGGCGCATCGGACGCCGGTATTTATGTCGGACAGTCAAATAACATTATTGTCAGAGATTCTGAAGCGCTGTTTAACGTCGCTGGTTATGAGATTGAAAACTCGGATAACGCCGACGTGCGGGATAGTGTCGCGCACTGTAATACCGCCGGTTTTCTGGTATTCGACTTACCCGGCCTGAGCCAATACGGCGAAGGCACCCGGATTTTTGACAACTACGCCGGTTATAACAATCAGGATAACTTTGCTCCCGGCGGAATTGTTTCTATTGTGCCGCGCAGGCATTGGCCTGCTGCAGCTGGGCTACGACCAGGTAGAATTTTTCGGCAATATTGTTGAATTCAACACCACGCTGGGCTTCGTCTCAGCGAGTCATGAGTTGCTGGAAGGCGAGCCGGACCATCCCGATAAGCGCATGGATTTGTACCCGGAAGGCATCTATATCCACGACAATATTTTTACCACTAATGGCACTCAGCCAGAGCCGCCGGGTGAGACCGCGTTCCAGTGTGCTGACGGCACCGGTCCGTCGTTAATGACAGACACCAGCACAACGCCACCAACGCCGGGTTGTGTGATAACGGGTGTTAATGACAGTGACCCCTCACTATTGCCGGCGCTGGTACAAATTAAGAGTGCTCAGGCGGGTGATGCTTATGCTGGCCAGGGTGCACACATAATCTGGGACGGCATGTTTGATCAGGCCGCCTACGACTGTGAGCTTAACCAGGGTGAGGCCGGCGACTTCTCCGGCATCGTCGATACCACGGTTGAACAAGATGGCCAGCAGTCCGGCAAGCCTGACTATGGCAGCAGTGATTTTCCGGATTGCCGCTATAACAAGTATAAGTTTAAAGCCGCAGAGCCTACTGAGCGTCGTCATCCACTGTACTGGCAGTGTTATCCCGATGGTGACGACGAGGGTGCCAACACCTTCTCGGTTGATAGCCGTAAGTTCATGAACTTTAAAGATACTGATCCGACCACGGCACCGAGTGTCGATATTGATGAACACGACTGCGTGGCGTTGTTCAATGCGCAGTTGCAGCCCTTGCCGCCAGCGGTGGTTGAGGAATATGTGCCGGGCGCAAATGGCACGGCTCCGCCCACCGATGAAGAAATTCTGGCGATTTGCGAAGGCGGTGTCGGCGGTAACACGCCTAACTACGCGGCACTCGAGTTCAACTGTCCAAAGCTGTCGCACTACAACCTGTTTGCGAGCAGCACTGAGCCGCGCAGTGGTTTCAACGGTAGCGGTATCCTTTATGAATTGGTTACCCCGCTGTTCTCCGATTATTCGAGCAAGTACCGGGTGCTATTCCTGCCACCGGGCGGCGCAGCTCAGTGGGTAGAGGGCAATGAGTCTATGCCGAACTCGGCTATCGACTTTCCGCCCGGTACTGTTATCGCTAAAACCTTTACCTTTAAAGACGGCAGCGCTGAAGACATTATCGAAACCCGGCTGATCATCCATCGCACCACGGATGACGGCGATAACTTCTGGGAAGGTTTCTCGTATATCTGGAACAAGGATGCCAACGGCAACCCCATCGATGCCGACATTGCGATCGCTGGCGGTACCGCCAGTGTTAGCTGGAACTATGCTGACCCTGATCCGGACGTTAATAAAACCTATGTCGGTGCTACCGACAGTTACTCAATTCCTCACCCGAACCAGTGCGGTAGTTGCCATACCAATGATGACCGGCAGCCGGGTGATGCCCCGATCGGGCCTAAAATTCGTAATATGAACCGGCCGATTGATTTTGGTACCGGCCCGGTTAACCAGCTGCAGAACCTCTGTGATACCGGCCGTTTGAACGGTTGCCCGACGGACCTGGGTGTTAACTCAACGACATTTGTAGCTGCTAATGCACCGCGTATCCCACGCTTTGATGTGCCCGGTGATAGCTTTAATATTCCGAATCTGCAGAACAACAACACCGACGATGCGACTAAGCACAACACTGAAGTTCGTGCTCGTGCCTGGCTGGAAACCAACTGCGCCCATTGCCACAACCGAAAAGGTTTGGCCGGCAGTACCGGGGTGTTCTTCGACGTGTTCCGTAAAGTCGATTTAAACTATGGCGTGTGTAAAACACCGAATACGGCAGGCTCGGCCTCTGGTGGTCGTACCAAAGATATTATTCCTGCCAATGCTGACGGCTCTATTCTCAGCTTCCGTGTTCACTCTGAAGACCTGAGCATTCAGATGCCGCCGATTGCTCGCAGTGTTGCTCATGATGAAGCAATAGCGCTTATTGATTCATGGATCAATACGGTAATCGATAACGACTACGATAACGGTGAATGCACCGACTAACTGGTACGTTAGAAGGCAAAAACCCGACGCTAGCGTCGGGTTTTACTGTTTGGTCATTTTAAACTTGTCGCGCAGCCATTAGAATCGCCGCCTCCGCACACAGCTGCCCGAAAATCTTATGCAAAATTCTCCGCAATCACCTTCGTCGTCCAAGTACCTGAGTGTCGTGGGCGGCTTCATGTTCTGGTCGCGCTGGCTACAGGCACCGCTATATTTGGGGCTTATCGTGGCTCAGGGCGTGTACGTTCTGCACTTTTTGAAAGAGTTATGGCATTTGGTTACGCACAGCCTGTCGTTTGGCGAGTCGGAAATTATGCTCGTGGTGTTGGGCCTTATCGATGTAGTGATGATCGCCAACCTGCTGCTGATGGTCATTGTCGGTGGCTACGAAACCTTCGTTTCACGGCTGCGATTAGAGCGACATCCCGATCGGCCAGAATGGCTTTCGCACGTTAACGCCGGTGTGCTTAAAGTGAAACTGGCCATGGCGCTTATCGGCATATCGTCGATTCATCTGCTCAAGAGCTTTATTAATGCCGATAACATGAACCCGGAAACGCTGAAATGGCAGGTGATTATTCATGTGGTGTTCTTACTCTCAGCGCTGGCAATGGCAGCCACCGACAAAATGTTGGCAGCGCCGCACG
>CAJQNE010000088.1 GCA_905479545.1 uncultured Gammaproteobacteria bacterium
TCGGCAGTTGGCTCACGGTCGCTGTACGGCGGTCACCAAAGACACGCAAAGCCTCCAGGTGTGCAATACAGAGGCTGACGACATGGCCAATAACTATGAGTACCACCTGTACATGCCATACGGTTTCGACATCCGGCACGATGTTGTAGCGATACCAATCGGCCGTGCCGAACAAGTTCCAGCCGTAGCCAAAAGGGTCAGAGGCCAGGGCGATGATCTTGATGCCGTGGCTTTCAATCATGGTGTAGTAGTGGGTGATGTGATACACCAGCACGATGGGCAAAAGCGACAAAGCAAATCGTTTGGCCAGCGGCCAGATTTTGCCACCCGCCATCGCCACCATGATGCCGATACCGAGCAAATAAACCAGCCAGTAAATAACCGGCGCGGCAATGAGCCAGCCGACCTGCCAGTATTGATACCACTCGCGTAATTTTGGAAAAGCGACGAAGGGGTTGCTGCCAACGTAGTCGGTTAAAAACTGCGGGTAAAACCACTGCCAATAAAACTGCAACCAGAGCTTCGATTCATGCAGGCCATCAAAAGCAGTGGCCGCCAGCATGAACAGAATAAACAGCAGCAGGCTGCTATGTGTTTTGTCGGCGCTTGGCGAACTGCTTAAGAGGCCGGAAAACGGTGCCCGGAAGCGGAAATTGGCTTGCGGCTCGCTACCGTCCTCGTGAGCGAAACCAATAGGTGCCAGCCGGGCGACAAGTCGTAATAGCACCGAAAAGAATTCGCCATAACGAAACCAGCTTTGCCTACCGAAGAGGCCGACCATCAGCAAATTTAACGCACTGTAGCCAAGCAGCCAATATGCCAATAATAGCGGGGTACTTTTGCCGAATAGTTCGAGCCAGATAAATACGCCATAAAGCAAAATGGCAGGCCAGTAGCCGAGCCACTTAGGGTAGCGCATCAACCCGCTGCGGTAGCGTGGGATGATTGCACCGATGATGTTGCTGGTAACCCGCCACGGATTTATAAGTGCGTAGAGGTCGCCGATCACCGCGGTCAGATAACAATAGCCCAGTACAAAAATAATCCAGAACCATGTCATGCTGAAATTATCGTAGGGGCTGACAATGCCGCACAGACCTGTCGCTACACAGAGCACCAGCGAGGCGACACTTAGCATCTGCAATAACACAACTACACTGCGTGGCAGTTGCCGGGGGAACTTTGTGGAGCTGGCATCATCCGTGCTGGCGCGCTTACCGCCAGTGGCAAATAGTGCAAGCAAAATAAATGATAAAACCAGCGTTGCGCTCGCACCCCAGGCATATAGATGGAAGGGCACCGGCAGGGTGTAAACCACAGCAAAAGAATGGGCGCTGGCCGTGCCGCTGGTGGCAAGTAAGGCAATGCCTGCCGCCAGCCGAAAGGCGTTGTTCCGATAACTGTGCGGCTTGTTAAACATAATGGAGCGTTCGCTTGAAAATTGCCGTGCTGCGGTACAGTAACAATGTAATCAGAGTAGGTATCTGCTATAAAGCGCGACTGGTAAAAAATAACCAGTTTATATAAGTCTGCGGAAAACGGATTAACGCAGCGCTAAATTAAGCATAACTGAGGAAGACATAATGGTGCGTAGTATTCTTTGGCCGACGTTGTCGGCTGCGTGCATGTTCACGCTTATTTCATGTGGCGGTGGCGGTCAGCAATCACCGCAATTCAACGGTGGTAACGACGGCAATGCCAGCAATCCGAATAATATGGAGCCTACGGACCCGCCGGTAGATCCGGTTGACCCGCCCGATGATCCGGTGGTTGACGACCCGGCCGACGACCCGAACACGCCACGCACACGTTACTCGTTTGCTAACCGGTGTTTTGTTATGCGAGCGGATAATGGTGATCTTATTACCCGTGACGGTACTAGCTACACGGCCACCAATGGCACCGCAGTTGCCGATGCTGCCGCTTTCTACCTGAAGCCTACGGCGCTGGGAACTTATGTACTCTATAACCGCGTTCGGCAACTGATCACCGAGGACGGCGGCATCACCAGCGTCAATCTGGATGCGGCCAGTCCGATGTCGGAGTTTATTGTCAGAGGTGTAACCGATACCACGGTGTATCCACCGACACCTGAATTCAATCGCGAGCCAACGGCGGAAGAAGTTCAGACCTACCGTAACTTCGACGAGCCGAATTTCACCGCAACCCAATTTACATTCACCAACGAGGCCAGTGGTAACAACCTGGCAGTTGGAGCGGCGGGTGCTATCACCACAGCGCCGGTTGCAGCAGATACCGCTCAGTATTTTCGTCTGGAAAAGTTAGTCGGCGGCTGTGCTGAGTTCCCCGAAGCTTCAAGCAATACGGTAGGGCAGACCTACAGTGGCACTACCAAAGACGGCCGGGTACTCGGCATGGTGGATGCCCATGTGCATATTAGTGCAACCACGTTCCTCGGCGAGGCACAGTGGGGTTCGCCGTTTCATCAATACGGCATAACGCATGCATTGGATAATTGTGATGAATACCACGGCCCGAATGGGTCTATGGATGTCGTTGGCGCCGCGTTTAGCGCTGATCCTAGTGGCCACGATACGACAGGTTGGCCAACGCATCCCGATTGGCCGGCACGCGACTCGCTACTGCACGAAGCCATTTACTGGAAGTGGGTTGAGCGCGCCTGGAAATCCGGTCTGCGGGTGATCGTCAATGATCTGGTAGACAATGAAACGCTGTGTGAGCTGCAGCGCAATGTTCGGACTGCTGGCGGCGACCCTGAGGCAGCACAGCTGGATTGTAATTCTATGAACAATGCCGGTCGTCAGGCGGGCAGTATGTATGCGATGCAGGATTACATTGATGCGCAGTACGGTGGTCGCGGCGATGGTTTCTATCAGATTGTGCACGACTCGGCCGAAGCCCGCGCTGTTATTGAAGATGGCAAGGCCGCCGTGGTGCTAGGTATCGAGATGTCGAACTTATACAACTGCAAGGTGAACTATGCGCCGCTGCGTACTCAGGAGCCCTTCGAAGAGACAGGCACCGGCCCGAACGGTCAGGAGAATGTATACAACGACGGTATGGGCGGTTTGTGCACCGAAGAGACATTGGTAGCCGAGATGCAGCGAACTTGGGACTGGGGTGTGCGACAGGTTATTACCATTCACGAGTTCGATAATGCATTCGGTGGCAATGGCATATTCAGCGGCGGCGCGCTGGCGCTGGGTAGCCGCGAAAACAGTGGTGCAATACCCGGTGGTACATTGTCCAACCCGCAAAGTATCGTGAACGCTGTGCCGACTGAGTTTACTGGTGGCGGTGCGGTGCCTACGACCGGCCAGGAACTGCCATCTGGCGAGTTCTGGACAACCTATGACTGCCCGGGTCGCACGGAATCCGGGACCTACGAGGGATATCTGTATGGCGGAGAGCCGGGAACCCGGCTGGAAAGCGTCGAGGGAACCTGCGTGTATATGGGGCAGGGCGGGCGGCCGGGCGGCCCTACCATCTGCTATCCATCCGAAGATGTTGATCCATCCCTGCCGGAAATTACTCTACCGATGTCGCAACAGGAGGGTGAGGAGCAACTTGAAGGTCTGGCAAGTCGTGCTCCTAATACCCGGCCGCAGTGTAACGCGCGCTGGTTAACGCCCATTGGCTTGTTCGTCTATAGCAAACTAATGGAGTTCGGGTTCATCTTTGATATCGACCACTTGGAACTGGAAATGAAAACCCAAGGGCTGGAGCTGGCGGAAGCACAAGATCCTCCATACCCTTTCGTGTCCACCCACGGTAACTTTGGCGGCACTACCACGGAGCAATCGAGTCGCATGCACGCGAACGGCGGCTTTATCTATCCAAGCCTCGGAAATGGTCCTGATCTATTGCGGGACATGGCAGCGGTGCGCGAGACCTACGAAGCCGCCAACACCGATGAGTTGTTTGGATTTGGTTTTGGCACTGACACCAACGGTTTATCAGCTCAGTCCCGGGCGCGCAGCGCAACTCAGATCGCAGACTTTGGAGCTATCGTTTACCCCTACTCCCTGTTTGATAGCGGCTTGTTTGAAGACTTGGCAGACTTTAACGGTCAGAACACGGTCGGCGACGAGCCCATTACCGGCGTTACCTTCCAGCAGCCGGAAGAGCGCGACCCTGATGGCGAAGGCCGCACCTGGCACCTCGATATGGACGGCAGCGCCCACTACGGCATGATGAGTGGCATGGTGCAGGAGGTAAACATGCATGGTACGGCGCAGGATATGCAGGACTTATTCAACTCCGCCGAGCGTTTCCTGCGCACCTGGAAAGCTACGGAGGATTCTAGCGCCAGTATTCTTGCTAAAGCGGATAATGACACCGATGGCGATGGTATAGGCAATGTAGTGGTGCCAGACGGCGTGCTTCGTGCCGCACCGGTGCCGGCGGAAGCGGGCCGCGGCCTGCAGCAGGCGCCTGGCGGTTAAGTCGTTAGGAAAGCCTTAAAAACCGCGCGGGATTCTCGCGCGGTTTTTTTTTGGCTACACCACACCGTCGCCGTTGCGAAATGCATCCAAACCAAAATCGCCGAACGGCTCATCACGCTGCTTTACCGCGTCTTTAAACCCACCTTCCATCGCGGATTTCACAAATGCATGGCCCTCCGACGTGTGGCGGGTAATACCGTCAAACACGGTGCCGAGCAGTTGCGTGCTATGTAAGCCTTGCGACGCGATGGTTTGATTCAGCAGTAGCTTCATCATCACCAGTTGGTTAACCGGCAAACGTGCGACACGGGCCAGTAGTGCTTCGAAACATTCGTCGAGTTCGTCAGGTGGTGCCGAGTCAATCGCCATACCCCATTCTTTAGCTTGCTTGCCGGTTAAACAGTCGCCGGTAAAGAGTAGGCGTTTGGCTTTTTCCAGCCCGAGCCGGTAAATCCACATTGAAGTGGTGGGTGAGCCCCAGACCCTAGCGGGTGGGTAGCCAATTTTTGCGTCATCGGCGATTACCAATAAATCGCTGCAGAAAGCCATATCGGTGCCACCGGCAATGCAGAAACCCTGCACTTTGCAAATTACCGGTTTGTTGGCGTGGAACAGGCTCATAAAGCCTTTTACATTGCGGCTCATCATCGCGTAATCGATAGTCGGGTCCCAAACCTGATCGGGGTCGTGATTGTTCATTTGCACTTCGGGGCTGAGCGGCGAGCTATCCGGCAAATCGTTCCCGGCCAGTTGCTCACTCGCCATGCCGTCCTGAGCGCTGAGTTTTAAATCGTAGCCACCACAGAAGCCACTGCCGTTGCCCGTAAGGGCAATTACATGAACTTGCGGATCGAGGTCAGCCTGCTCGACGCAGCGGGCCAATTCACGTGGCATTTCCAACGTAATAGCATTGCCGACTTCAGGCCGGTTGAGCGTAATGCGGGCGATGCGACCGTCACGCTCGTAGGTCATGGTGCTGAGGTTTTCCATGCTTATTTCCCGCCGTTATTACTATCGCTAGCAAACTGTCCGTGGCGGCCTTTGCCGCCGGTAAAGGCGCTGGCACCGGCCAATGTTTCGCCAGATTTTAAGGTCGCCAGTCCGTACTGAAATTCATTCCGTATCGCCGCCGCTTCGTTAAACGCCCATTGCTCGTGAGCACTGCGGCGGTCACCGCGTAGGCAGGTTTGTGGAAAGGCGGCGATTTGCCCAGCCAGCTCTATTGCTGCAGTTAATGCAGTACCCGTTGGAACTAGCCGATTGGCTAAACCCATTTGCTTGGCTTCGGCCGCCTCAACGGCCCGGCCGGTAAGAATCATATCCATGGCATGGCTGGCACCGATAAGGCGCGGCAAGCGTACCGTACCGCCATCAATAAGCGGCACACCGAAGCGGCGGCAAAATACCCCGAATACTGCGGTTTCTTCTGCTACCCGCATATCACACCAGAGTGCTAATTCCAGTCCGCCAGCCACACAGTAGCCACTGACGGCGGCAATAACCGGTTTGCTTAGCTGCATTCGGGTCGGGCCCATAGGGCCGCCGGCGTTTTCAGTAATACGGTTCGACTTACCGGGGTCGCCGCTGCTAATGGCTTTCAGGTCTGCACCGGCGCAGAAATGCCCGGCGGCACCGCTAAGAATCGCGACACTTAAGCTATCGTCAGCCTCAAACTTCTCAAAGGCTTGCTCCAAAGCTTGGGCGGTTTCGCCGTCAACGCAATTACGTACATCGGGGCGGTTGATAGTAACGAGCCAAACTGGCCCGCGGGCTTCGGTAGTTACCGTTTCGGAAGGCAGTTGTGATGGATTCATTTATGTACCATTTTTGCAGAGTTATTAATTTAGTGTAATATTAACGTTCTTGTAGAACTTTACGCTTTTTGTACTCAAATGCGACCAAATGCCAAAAAAATAGTATTGGGAATGGTGTACGCCCGTGGTGGCGAGCCCGTTAGTGTGCGGGATTTTATTGTTGCCGCGAAGTTGTTTGATATCGCCGCCAATACTGTGCGGGTAACCCTGGTAAGGCTATCTGCTGATGGCTTGATTCAGGCCAGTGGTCGTGGTGCTTATCGCTTGGGCCCGGCAGCCGAAAACCTGGCCGGCTACGCCGCTGATTGGCACGGCGCTGAAGCGCAGTTGGGCGAGTGGTCTGGTGATTATTTATTAGTGCACGCCGGGCATTTAGGCCGCAGTGACCGGAAGGTTTTACGTCGCCGTGAACGAGCGATGAATTTATGCGGCTTGCAGCCGTTGGAGCGAGATCTGTATCTGCGACCGAATAATCTTAAAGGTGGTGTCGCCAACTTGCGATATCGGTTCGAGCGGCTAGGTGCTGAAGCTGAGCTTATTGTTTGCGTAGCGGCGAGTTTTGGCGGGGAAATGGATAGCCGGATCGCTTCGTTGTGGAATGGCAAAGCGCTGAATTCTGGTTACGTAGAAACCAGTCAACGTATTGAGAGCTGGTTAAAAACCT
>CAJQNE010000089.1 GCA_905479545.1 uncultured Gammaproteobacteria bacterium
ATTTAGCTGGCCGCTTCGGGACGCTATGCGTCGTATTGAACAAGAGGGTAGTGGCGTAGTGGTCGTGCTGCGCAAGCCGCAAAGCCCGCGTGATTTAGTCCACAAAGTGCATGAGTTGTTTATTCAGGGTGAGCCCGAACAGCGAGCCAGTGACGGCGAAGAAAGTACCGTTTTGCGGACGTATGGAGTAGGTGCCCAAATTCTCACTGACCTGGGTGTGCAAAAAATGCGGGTGTTGAGCGCTCCGAAAAAACTTCAGGGTATATCTGGCTTCGGGCTGGAGGTGGTTGAGTACGTCCACCCATAAGCGGTGTGCAAACGCCGCGCGCGAGCACCGTGTTGAATTACCGCGTAGAATGCGCGCCATTCAAGCTCTCCACCCAACCATTCTATTAACGTAATTTAATCAATAGCTTCGGACATTTTATGAACACCATTGAAGGCAATTTGGTAGCCGGTAACGCTAAATTCGCATTAGTTGCCGGTCGCTTTAACGACTTTATTGTCAATAACCTCGTTGAAGGTGCCATTGACACCATCGTTCGTCATGGCGGCAATCGTGACAATATTGACCTGATTAAAGTGCCGGGCGCCTATGAAATGCCGGTAGCGGTAAAAAAGGTCGCCAGTCTTGAAAAGTACGATGCGATAATTTGCCTCGGTGCGGTTATTCGCGGTGGTACTCCGCATTTTGAATTCGTTGCCGGCGAATGCGTAAAGGGTATTGCCACCATTGCGACGCAAACCGGACTGCCAATCACCTTTGGCGTGCTAACTGTCGATACCATCGAGCAAGCCATTGAGCGTGCCGGCACCAAAGCAGGCAACAAGGGCGGCGAAGCCGCAGCCGCAGCGATTGAGATGGTTAACCTACTCAATGCTATTGATGCCGCATGATTGACCCTTTTGGCGATAGGCCCGAAAATCCTCCGGAGCCGACTCCGAAGCCCGCCGCTGCAAAGCCGCTGCAAAAGCAGCAAATGGTCGCGATGCGTAGTCGCGCCCGTCGCTTGGCATTGCAGGCGCTTTATCAGTGGCAAATTTCTGACCATGGCACGGCTGAGCTTTTGAACCAGTTCGCGGCTGACCCGGCGATGAAAAAAGCCGACACTGAGTATTTTCGTGAACTATTGACGGCAGTATTGAAAAAAGCAGCAGAGTATCAGGCGCTGATAACGCCATTGCTGGACCGTGAATGGCTGCAGTTGGATCCGATTGAGCGCTCGGTGCTCTATATTGGTGCTTTTGAGCTGAAAGATCGTCCCGACCTGCCTTTTAAGGTTGTCATTAACGAGGGTGTGAAGCTCGCTGCTGAATTTGGCGGTACCGATAGCCACAACTACATCAACGGAGTGCTCGATAAGCTGGCCCGCGAGTTGCGGCCACAAGAGCTAAAAATGCACACTTTGTAGTATTTTTTTTGCAGTTACTCGCCGCAGGTTCACGTAGGTGAGTTATAAATTATTAAGCCTTTCCGATTACGACACCAAGAAAACTGACTATGAATATGCAAGTTTCTTCATTCATCCCGCCTGTACGCACGCTTATGGGGCCTGGCCCATCCGATGTTTCTGACCGCGTATTGCAGGCGTTGGCCCGGCCTACTGTTGGCCATCTGGACCCGACGTTTATCGGCTTGATGGACGAAATTAAACAGTTGTTGCAATACAGCTTCCAAACCCAAAATGCCTTGACACTACCTGTCTCAGCACCGGGTTCTGCAGGCATGGAAACTGCGTTTGTAAACCTTATAGAGCCTGGTGATACGGTAGTGGTTTGTCAGAACGGCGTGTTTGGTGGCCGGATGGCTGAGAACGTCAAACGCATCGGTGCAAAATTAGTTCTTGTTGAGGATGATTGGGGTCAGCCTGTTAGTCCGCAGAAGCTCGAAGACGCGCTGAAGGCCAATCCCGATGCGTCAGTTGTTGCTTTTGTTCACGCTGAAACCTCAACCGGTGCACGCTCTGATGCCGCGACGTTGTGTAATTTAGCGGCTCAGTACGATTGTCTCAGTATTGTTGATGCAGTGACTTCACTCGCCGGTAGTGAGCTCCGGGTTGATGATTGGGGTATTGATGCAATTTATTCCGGAACGCAAAAATGCTTGTCCTGTGTGCCGGGTATTTCGCCGGTAAGCTTTAGTGACAAAGCCATTACCAGAATTCGTGCCCGCAAAATGCCGGTGCAAAGCTGGTTCCTTGATTTGAACCTGGTGCTTGCCTACTGGGACGATACCTCTGCCAAACGTGCCTACCACCACACGGCTCCGGTTAACTCATTGTATGCCTTGCACGAGTCGCTGCTGGTTGTAAAAGAAGAGGGGCTTGAAAATTCCTGGGCTCGGCATAAGGCGAATCATTTGAAGCTAAAAGACGGACTGGAAAGTCTGGGAATTGAGTTTTTAGTGGATGAGGATTATCGCTTGCCACAGCTAAACGCGGTGAAATTACCTGCTGGCATGACTGCTGACCAAGAGGCGACTGTGCGTGGCCGTTTGCTCAATGAGCACGGCCTTGAAATCGGAGCCGGTCTTGGTCCGTTTGCAGGGAAAATCTGGCGTATTGGTCTGATGGGTCACGCCAGCAGTGAGGCGAATGTCGAAAAATGCATTTCGGCATTAAATGACGTTTTGTAAATTAGCACCTGAGTCAGATAGAACCGCCGACTGCTTGGTTGCTTCGGCGGTTTTTTATTCGATCGATTGCGCGCATTTTGTGCTGTTAAACACGCCGCATGAAACGGCCTTATTGTGCGGTGGGTCGGGGCGGTTAGTTTGTCAATTCACCGCCATATAAGTAACTAATTCTGCAGGTAAATAAATTGTTTGCGCAGTGTGGCCGGCGAATCAAAGTTGTCGATGCCTAAACTCGCAAAACACCCCTTGTCGTGTGCTAATATCACGAGCTTGTTCAGTGCCTGAGAAACTGCAGTCCGGCGTTTATGCTGGGGCCTTGGTGGGGAAGCCAAAGTTGCAGAAATTCAATGGATAAGCTGACGGGTTAAAGCAGTCTTTGTCTCCCGAAAGGCTCTTAAAGGATAACCAGCCTTGGCTGATTTCGCTAAAGAATTAGTACCGATTAGTCTCGAAGACGAGATGCGCAAGTCATACCTTGATTACGCCATGAGTGTAATCGTAGGTCGCGCCTTGCCCGATGTGCGCGATGGCCTGAAGCCGGTGCACCGCCGGGTGCTCTACGCGATGCACGTTCTCAGCAACGACTGGAACAAGCCCTATAAGAAGTCGGCCCGTGTGGTCGGTGACGTTATTGGTAAATACCACCCGCACGGCGACACCGCCGTGTACGACACCATCGTTCGTATGGCTCAGCCGTTTTCGCTGCGTTACATGCTTATTGACGGCCAGGGTAACTTTGGCTCCGTAGATGGTGATTCACCGGCTGCGATGCGTTACACCGAAGTCCGCATGTCAAAGATCGCCCACGAGTTGCTGGCAGATCTCGAAAAAGAGACCGTCGACTTTACCGCTAACTACGATGAATCTGAGCACGAGCCCTCGGTACTGCCGGCAAAAATACCTAACCTGTTGGTGAACGGCTCTGCCGGTATCGCGGTAGGTATGGCGACGAATATTCCGCCGCATAACCTTACTGAAGTTATTAACGCTTGTTTGGCGTTAATTGATGACCCTGATATCAGTATCGAAGGGCTAATGGAGCATGTCCCTGGTCCGGACTTTCCCACGGCCGGTACGATTAGCGGTGCTCGTGGTATTCGCGATGCCTACCAAACGGGGCGCGGTAAAATTTATGTTCGCGCCCGTTCTGAATTTGAAGGTGACGAAAACAAGCCGGTAATCGTCGTTAAAGAGCTGCCTTATCAAGTCAACAAGGCACGTTTGCTAGAAAAAATGGCTGAATTGGTTCGCGATAAGCGGCTGGAAGGCATCTCGGGCCTGCGCGACGAGTCGGACAAAGACGGCATGCGTATGGTAATTGAGCTGAAGCGCGGTGAACTACCGGACGTGGTGCTCAATAACCTTTACAAGCACACTCAAATGCAGGTGGTGTTTGGCATTAACACCGTGGCGTTGGTGGACGGCCAGCCACGCACGCTGAATCTCAAAGAGCTGCTCGACGCATTTCTACGGCATCGTCGTGAGGTAGTGACTCGGCGAACGATTTTTGATCTGAAAAAAGCTCGTGAACGTGCTCACGTATTGGAAGGCCTGACCGTTGCGCTAACCAATATTGATGAAGTCATCGAACTTATAAAAGCGGCGCCCAGCCCGGCAGATGCAAAAGCTGGCTTATTGGCGAAACCTTGGGCTTCTGGCCAAATTAAGGATATGTTGCAGCGTGCTGGTGCGGAGAGCTCCCGCCCCGCCACGTTGGAAGCCGAATATGGCTTGCATGAAGACGGCTACCACCTGTCGCCGGCGCAGGCTCAGGCAATTCTGGAATTACGCCTGCATCGCCTCACCGGGCTGGAACAGGACAAGATTATTTCCGAGTACACGGAAATTCTTGAGCGCATTGCTGATCTACTCGAAATTCTCGAAAACCCCGAGCGTTTGCTGCAGGTTATCCGTGATGAGTTAGCCGCCGTTCAGGATCAGTTTGGCGACGAGCGTCGGACGGTTATCGTTGAAGTTCATGATGACCTGACTGACGAAGACCTAATTCCAGACGAGCCGATGGTAGTGACGCTATCGCATGGCGGCTATATCAAGTCGCAACAATTGGGCGACTACCAGGCACAGCGTCGTGGCGGCAAAGGCAAGAGCGCGACCAAGACTAAAGAAGAAGATTTTGTCGATCAGATGTTCGTAGCTTCCAGCCACGACACGCTGTTGTGCTTCACTAACTTCGGTAAGTTATATTGGCTGAAGGTATATCGCTTGCCGCAGGCAGGTAGAGCGGCACGCGGTCGGCCGATTGTGAACCTGTTGCCGTTTGCTGAAGGTGAGCGCATTACTACAACGTTGCCCGTTCGTGAATACCCTGAAGATAAATATATCTTTATGGCAACCCGCAACGGTACCGTGAAAAAAGTCTCACTAGACAAGTTCTCGCGGCCATTAAAGAGCGGCATTATTGCCGTTGACTTACGCGGCGATAACGAGCTGGTTGGAGTTGAAATTACCAACGGCGAGCAAGACGTGTTGTTGTTCGCCAGTAACGGCAAAGCGATGCGCTTTAATGAATCTGCTGTGCGGGGCATGGGCCGTACAGCGGCTGGTGTGCGTGGCATCAGGTTGGCGGACGATGAGAGTGTTGTTGGCCTTGTTGTCGACCACGGGGACGATATCCTGACGGTTACGGCTAATGGCTACGGTAAGCGTACCAAGATGGAAGAGTTTCCACAGAAAGGTCGTGGAGGTATGGGTGTTATCGGTATTCAGACTAGTGAGCGGAATGGCGCGTTAGTTGGTGCTATACCGGTTGCTGAAGCTGATGAAGTAATGCTCATTTCAGACGGTGGCACCTTGGTTCGTACTGAGGTAGTCGGTATTTCGTTGCTGGGTCGGAACACGCAGGGTGTTCGACTGATCCGGGTCTCCGAAAATGAGCAGCTGATTGGTGTAGAGCGGGTGATTGCTGAGGATGACGAAGAGCCGGAAGAGGGTGTGGTTGAAGGCGCCGGGATAGATGCTGATGCTGGCGAAACTAAAGCGGACGTATCAAGCGGTGACGCTGCTACCCATGATGGCAGCGCAGATCGAAATTCAGACAGCAATGAAGCAATAGAAGGTGACGATGAGGACTAGCGTCTTCAGCAGTTACTAATTTTTCCGCGGCCGTTAGGCTGCAAGTTTTATCGATTGAGGAAACGCATGTCTCGCGTATTTAATTTCAGTGCCGGCCCGGCTATGTTGCCCGCCGATGTTTTACAGCAAGCCAGCGAAGAAATGCTGGATTGGAATGGCTCAGGCATGTCCGTAATGGAAATGAGTCATCGCGGTAAAGAGTTCGTTTCGATAGCTGAGGCAGCCGAAGCCGATCTGCGTGAGTTGATGGGGGTTCCATCGAACTACAAAGTGCTGTTTTTGCAAGGTGGCGCCACCGGGCAGTTTGCCGGTATTCCGTTAAACCTAATGCCCGAAGGCGGCAATGCTGATTACGTGGTGAACGGCAGTTGGGGCAAAAAAGCTATTAAAGAAGTAGCAAAATACGGTGCCGGAAATTTAACCGCGACCAGCGCCACTGATGACGGAAAATTTACTACCGCGCCTGCTCGTGATACCTGGAAATTAAGTGACAGTGCCAGCTATGTGCACATCACTCAGAATGAGACCATTGAGGGTGTTGAGTATCACGGTGCTCCGGATGTAGGTTCGGTGCCGCTTGTGTCGGATTTTTCGTCGACCATTTTGTCACGGCCTGTTGATGTTGAAAAATACGGCCTGATTTATGCCGGCGCACAGAAGAATATTGGTCCGTCCGGTTTAACCATCGTTATCGTTCGTGATGACTTAGTGGGCAATGCCCGCAGCACCACGCCGATGGTATTTGATTACGCTCAGCAAGCGGCGGCGGACTCAATGTTAAACACCCCGCCTTGCTATGCGTGGTACATCTGCGGCTTGGTATTCAAGCGCCTGAAAGCTCAAGGCGGGTTGGCTGCGCAGTTCGAAATTAATCAGCGTAAAGCCGGTAAGTTGTATGCTGCTATTGACCAGTCTTCGTTTTATGCCAACAGTGTGGATAAAGAATATCGGTCGCTAATGAACGTGCCGTTCACACTGGCGAACGCCGACTTG
>CAJQNE010000090.1 GCA_905479545.1 uncultured Gammaproteobacteria bacterium
ACTTTCCAGACTGCCGAGTGAGAACTTGAGCTTGGCATAAATTTTTCGCTACACCATATCCCCTTCATAACAAGACAGCCCGCACGCGATAAGGACCAACATGGCCATCAAGAAAACCCAACTCTACTCCTCCCTCTGGGCCAGCTGCGACGAGCTGCGGGGTGGTATGGATGCCAGCCAGTACAAGGATTACGTACTCACGCTGCTGTTTATGAAGTACGTCTCCGACAAATACCAGAGCGACCCCTACGGCATGATCGTCGTACCGGAGGTCGCCAGTTTTGACGATATGGTGGCGCTGAAGGGCGATAAAGAAATTGGCGACAAGATCAACAAAATTATCGGCGCGCTGGCCGAAGAGAATGATCTGAAAGGCGTGATCGACGTTGCTGACTTCAACGATGAAGACAAGCTCGGCAAAGGCAAAGACATGGTCGACCGTCTTTCCAAGCTCATCGGCACGTTCCAGGGGCTCGACATGAGCGCCAACCGGGCCGACGGCGACGACTTACTCGGCGATGCTTACGAATACCTTATGCGCCACTTCGCCACCGAATCCGGCAAATCAAAAGGCCAGTTTTACACGCCCTCGGAAGTCTCACGCATTCTCGCCAAAGTGATCGGCATTACCGGCGAAACCTCGCAAGACGCCACCGTCTACGACCCCACCTGCGGCTCCGGCTCGCTGCTGTTAAAAGCCAGCGACGAGGCACCGCGCGGCCTGAGCATTTTCGGCCAAGAAATGGACAACGCCACCAGCGCTTTGGCCCGCATGAATATGATTCTGCACAACAACGCCACGGCGAAAATATGGCAAGGCAATACCCTCAGCGATCCGCAGTGGAAAGATGCCAGCGGCCAGCTAAAAACTTTCGACTTCGCCGTAGCCAACCCGCCATTTTCGAATAAAAACTGGACCAACGGCATCACCCCCGCCGAAGACGAATTTGGCCGTTTCACTTGGGGCGTACCGCCAGAAAAGAACGGCGACTACACCTTCCTGCTGCATATACTCAAAAGCCTGAAAAGCACCGGCAAAGGCGCGGTTATTCTGCCGCACGGCGTGCTGTTTCGGGGCAATGCGGAATCACGCATTCGCGAAAACCTGCTCAAACAAGGCTACATCAAAGGCATTATCGGCCTGCCCGCCAACCTGTTCTACGGCACCGGCATACCGGCCTGCATTATTGTGATCGACAAACAACACGCTCAAGCCCGCAGCGGCGTGTTTATGCTGGATGCCAGCAAAGGCTTTGTTAAAGACGGCAATAAAAACCGCCTACGCAGCCAGGACATTCACAAAATTGTCGACGTACTCACCAAGCAGCTCACGCTGCCCCGCTTTAGCCGCATGGTGCCGCTGGCCGAAATAGCGAATAACGACTACAACCTGAACATACCGCGCTATATCGACTCCAGCGAACCGGAAGACCTGCACGATCTCAGCGCCCACCTGCAAGGCGGCATACCCAACAGAGATATCGACGCCTTAGCTGAATACTGGGCGGTATTCCCCAGCATTCGTGCCAGCTTATTTGCCGATGGTCGACCCGGCTACAGCAAAGGCCTGGTAGAAGCCGCTCAGGTGAAAAGCACTATTCTCAACCATCCCGAATTCAAAGCCTTCGCCAGCGAAAGCCTTGCACCGTTTACCGCCTGGTGTGAGCACGCCGCCCTGCCCACGATTAAGCAGGGCGAGCTGCCGAAAGCCATTATTCACCGCATTAGCGAAAATCTACTCGAACGCTACATTGAAACCCCACTGCTCAGCCAATACGCCATCTACCAAATCCTCATGGATTACTGGGCCGAGGTAATGCAAGACGACGTGTACGTGCTAACGCAAGACGGCTGGCATGCTGGCAACGGCATTCGCGAACTCACTGCGGCTAAAGGCCAAAAACTCAAAGAAACGCCAGATTTAGTCATTGGTAGAAACAAATACAAAGCCGAACTCATACCGCCCGCACTCATTGTTAATCGCTACTTTGCTGCCGAGAAAGCCAATACCGCTGAGCTGCAAACCGCGGTAGATACCGCCAGCCAAACGCTAGAAAGCTATCTGGAAGAAAACAGCAGTGAAGACGGCCTGCTAAGCGACGCCCTGAACGACAAAGACAAAGTCACCAAAGCGACCGTCACCGCGCGGCTAAAGCTAGCGACCGATGAGGAAGAAACCGCTGCACTCAAAACAGCGAAAAAACACTTTGATGCAGAAACAGCCGCCAAAAAAGCCCTGAAAACCGCACAAGACGAATTGGATAAGGCCGTATTCCAACACTACCCCAGCCTCAGCGAAGCCGACTGCAAAACGCTGATTGTTGACGATAAATGGCTGGCCACGCTGAAAGCCAATATTCAGGCCGAAATAGAACGCGTAACCCAGCAAATGGCCAACCGGGTAAAAGAGCTGGAAGAGCGCTACGCCGAGCCATTGCCCACTATTGAACAATCGGCGGAATCACTTAGTGACAAAGTCATGGGGCATTTGGCGGCGATGGGTTTATCAATACCGGCGGCAGCATCCGGCAGCGGGGCGAAACCATGAGCGCTAGCTATGTAGCCAAAACCAACCACGGCAGCGAACCCGACACGCTCGGTCAGTTAGTGGGCAGTATTAGCCATATTATTGAACAGGCTCGTGGGCAGGTTCGGCAAACCGTTAATTCGGTAATGGTAGAAAGTTACTGGCAAATCGGCCAATTAATCGTTGAGCATGAACAGCAAGGCCAGAGCCGTGCCGAATACGGTAAGCAACAGCTAAAAAACCTTTCCAGGCAGCTCACTGAACGGCTCGGTAAAGGTTTTGACGTGACTAACCTACGCAATATGCGGCGCTTCTACGCCGCTTACCCCATTCGGGAGACACTGTCTCTCGAATTGAGTTGGTCGCACTACAACCTACTCGCCCGCATAGAAAGCACCAGCGCCCGTCAATGGTACGGGCAAGAAGCCGCCAGCCACGCCTGGAGCGTTAGAGCCTTAGAACGACAAATAGGCAACCTCTACTACGAACGCCTGCTCGCCAGTAGAAACAAAGCCCTTGTTGAAACCGAAGCCGGCCAGCAAACCCAAGCGCTCACCGAAACCGCCAAAGACTACCTGCGTGAGCCCTACATACTCGACTTCCTCAACCTGCAAGATAAAACCTATCAGGAAAGCGATCTCGAACAAGCCATTATCAGCAACCTGCAGCAGTTCTTGCTGGAGCTGGGCAAAGGCTTTGCGTTTGTCGAACGGCAGCAACGCATTCGTTTTGACGACGAGGATTTTTACATTGATCAGGTGTTTTACAACTTCAAACTCAAATGCTTTTTATTGGTCGACCTGAAAATCGGCAAGCTCAGGCATCAGGACATTGGCCAAATGGACACCTACGTAAGGCTTTACGACGAGCAACAAAAAAGCCCGGACGACAACCCCACCATTGGCCTCGTGCTGTGCAGCGAAAAAAGCGAAGCCGTGGTGAAATACTCAGTACTCGCCGATCAGCAACAACTGTTCGCCGCCAAATACCTCCCCTACTTACCCACCGAAGCAGAGCTAAAACGCGAACTGGAAAGGGAGCGTGAAAACGCTATCGCGGCATTGGCACAGCAGAGAGAGCGTGATGAAT
>CAJQNE010000091.1 GCA_905479545.1 uncultured Gammaproteobacteria bacterium
ATGCAGTCCTCCACTGTCATAATTCATCCCTATGCTACGCTATCCGCCGATCTCATCTTTCTGTCGCTTATCACTAGGAGAAAGGTGATCGTTTACCAATGGGACATCTATCCGTGCACGATTAGCGGAAAGCGGGTGACTAATTCTGTAAAATCCAGATTGCTGGATTTCGCAGAGAAGGTAATATCCTCGTTCATAAGGTGGCGGCTCGTTCCAAGTAGTGATTTTTTGTCTCGAACGAGTTTTGGCAATGAATGTCGAGTACTTCACCTATGGAGTCCCGCCAAATACGCTCATCGACCGTTGGCCGCTATTGATAAAAATTTTCAGGCGAAAGGGTGGCTTGATGTCGCTTTTGTGGGGCAAGTCAATGCTACAAGGGGAGTGCAAGAAGCGATAGATTATTTGTCATATCACTTTGACGATGAAATTAACTTTCACATTTATGGCTCGGTTGCTGCTGGGTACCAATTGGAGTCGAAAGGGTGTTGCACTGTTGTTCTCCATGGTTTGGTTTCTGGAGCGCGACTGGAGAAGGAACTCCCTAAAATGGATTGTGGCTTAGTCTCTCTAAACCCGAATTTCGATGGGCCCGCATTTCCGTCGAAAACATTCGACTACATTAGTAAGCAGCTGCCGTTTGTTTATTTTGGTCCTTATCTGGAGGGCTACATCGAACAGCTGGTTCGCCTTGTTGGAATAGCGCCGCAATATCAAGATGTGCCATGCCTTAAAGCGGCCATCGCGGAGGCAAGAAATGGTTATTCTGCTCATCGAGTGGAATTGGAGCGTCGAACTTCTGTCGACGTCAGTATCGTTTCTCAAGTGATCGACGGATGATTTTCAACTATTAATTTTTACGTGGATAAATTTTTATGAATAACAAGCCAATACTAGTTACCGGAGGGACAGGCTCATTCGGTAAATCAATGGTTGACAGGCTTCTGGACAGAGGCTGTGGTGAAATCCGAATCCTTAGTCGTGATGAAGCTAAACAAGAGGAAATGCGGGTGCAGTATGCCAGCGCTGCGCTTAAGTTTTACATCGGGGATATACGTGACCGTGCGTCGGTAGATAAGGCGATGAAGGGAGTAGGCTGTGTTTTTCATGCGGCTGCTCTGAAGCAGGTTCCATCGTGCGAGTTTTTCCCGATTGAGGCGGTGTATACCAACGTGCTTGGTAGCCGAAATGTTATCGATAGTGCTGTTGATAACGGTGTGTCGAGTGTTGTCTGTTTGAGCACCGATAAAGCGGTTATGCCGGTTAATGCGATGGGTATGACGAAGGCCCTGATGGAAAAAGTAGCCCAGTCGGCTAGTCGAGAATTGGGTGAGAATGAAACAACGGTCTCATGTGTGCGATACGGCAACGTTATGTGTTCTCGGGGATCGGTGATTCCACTATTTATTAAACAGATTTTTGCCGGTAATCCGCTCACCCTCACAGACCCGGACATGACGCGTTTTATGCTGTCGCTACCTGAGGCGGTGAGTTTGGTAGATTTCGCTTTTGAGCATGCAAATCAAGGTGATATTTTCATTAAAAAAGCCCCGGCGTGTACCGTTCGGGAGCTAGCCGAGGCACTACTGGAGCTTTTTGAGGCTGATAACCCTATTAAGGTTATTGGCGTTCGCCACGGCGAAAAGTTGTACGAGACGCTAGCGAGTGCTGAGGAATTAGCTCGCTCTGAAGATATGGGTGACTACTATCGTGTGCAATATGACTCGCGTGATCTTAACTACGCCCGGTTCTTCACTGAAGGCGATGAAGCTCAGCAATCTATTGAAGACTACCATTCTCACAATACCCACCGCTTAAGCTCGGGTGAACTGAAGTCTCTATTGCTAAGTCTTCCTGAAGTGCAGCAGGCCTTGGAGTTACGAAAGTGAAAGTTGTAGTCACTGGCTCAGCAGGAATGCTGGGTGAACATATGCTGCATCATTTGCGGGCAGCAGGGTTTGGCAGTAGCGATGTGGTGGCTGTTGACCGTAGTGCATTTTCCGACGACGGTTTTTTATCCAAAGCGTTGGATAATTGTGATGTTGTGGTTCATCTTGCCGGCATCAACCGTGCATCCGATGAGGATTTGGAGCGTGGGAACATTGAAATTGCATCGCGTTTGGTTGGTGTGATGAAAGCGAGCAACGTGCGCCCGCATTTAGTCTACTCGAACACCTTGCACGAAAGCGCTGATAATTCTTATGGCAGAGGGAAGCGCGGTGCTCACGCCTGTTTTAGTCAGTGGGCTAACTCGGAAGGTGCTAAATACTCCGAACTTATTCTGCCGCATGTTTTCGGGGAGTTCGGTAAGCCGTTCTATAACTCCGGCGTACATACCTTTTGCCACCAGTTAGTTAACAACGAACAACCCGAAATAAACCCTGATGGCCAGTTTAGCTTGTTACACGCTGGCGATGTTGCAGAGCAGGTTTTGCAGGTCATTAGAGGTGGCTCAACCGGTAGGCTGGTGCTGAAGGGCGAGACTATAACTGTGCCGGAAGTGGTTGGCCGATTGCAGAGCATGTACGAGAGTTATACTAATAACGTAATCCCCGCGTTCACCAGTCGGTTAAATTTACAGCTATTTAACGTTCTACGTTCTTTCATGTATCCCGATTATTATCCGGTATCGCTCACGTTGCATACCGATAACCGGGGCAGCCTATTTGAAGCTGTAAAGACGGGCCATGGCGGTCAAGCGTTTTTGTCGACCACAAAACCCGGCATTACCCGTGGTAATCATTTCCATTTTGAGAAGATTGAACGGTTTTTGGTTGTTTCTGGCGAGGCAGTTATTCGAATTCGTCGGCTTGGAACCGATGATGTAAAAGAATTTCATGTGTCGGGTGAAACCCCGTGCTTCGTAGATATGCCAACGCTACACACCCACAGTATTACTAATAC
>CAJQNE010000092.1 GCA_905479545.1 uncultured Gammaproteobacteria bacterium
GATAATGTCGCGAGCAATACAACGATCAGGGATGCTTTGCCAGCGGCGGCCAGCCTTGCAGCTATACGGCGAAATTGCAGTTCAATATCCCAGCCTTCCAGCACAGTGCGGCGGTTCAGATATAAGCCAAAACCGGCAGCAGTAAAAAATGGTTCGATAATACTAATGCGTAAGGCGTAGAGAATGACCAGTAGGCGCATCTGCCAGAGTTCAATAAAGGGCACATTGCCGAACCATAGGTAGGTGAAGGCGGCGCCCGCCCACACATCAGCGGATTCCCATTGCAGGTCGGTGTTCTCCAGCCAGTAGCCGAACAGCATAAACGTCAGGCTGATGAGCAACAGCGCAATCGCCCAGTCTATTAACAAGCTGCTAAACCATAACGGGCCGGTGGCAGATTCGTCGCCGAGTGTGCTCAGGCGTTTGTTGCGGGCCCCGCCGCTGAGCTGTTCCAGCTGTCGCACCGGCAAGCGGAACGAGCGGCTGGGGTGGAAGCGACCGATGGTGAGCAAACGCCAACTGTCGCGCCAGGCGAGTCGCCACCACTGCTTCAGCGTAGTGAGTGTATTCGGGGTGCTACCGAATACGGCAGCGCCGAGCACTACCAGCACCAGTCTGCCGAGCAGGGGTTTTAACCACCACAACGCTAACGCGGCCCACATCGGGTTAACCCAGCAAACCAGCAGCAGTACCATTGTTAGCGGCAGCAGCACGATAAACCATGGGCGATAGACGGCGCTGGCATGCTGTTGAAGTAGTCGCAGGCCGAGGTCCATTGCTTCCCAGCCACTGCGTGGGCGCACTGCCGTGGTTAGCCGGTCAATCCACATCGGCTTCCTCCACGCCACCACGACCCGCGAGCCCCAGCCAGGCGAACACGGCCAGCCAGCAGCCTAGCCCGACGGTGTATTTCAGCCACGGCGGGAAGCTGCTGATGGATGACCAGTAGGCCTCGACAAAGGCGGCGACTAGCAGCAGGAAAAAAGCGCCGTAAAGAATGGTCATGGATTCGGCCGCAGCTTGTCGTAACGCCAGCAACCGGCTGCGAGGCCCGGGGTTGAGAATTGCCAGGGCGAGCATCAGGCCGCCCATAGCCGCCAGAGTGAGGCCGGTGAGTTCAAAGGCGCCGTGAGCGACTACGAAAGTGAGAAACGGGGTGGCCGAACCGACGCTGATTAAATAGCCGGCGACAGCACCGATGGATACGCCGTTAAAAACTTCAACGAAGACGGTGAAAACGCCTGCCAGAATGCCGCCGGCGTATTCACGGAAAGCAATGCCGATATTGTTGTAAATGTAGAAGCCGAACATGTACAGGTCGTCACCGGAATCCCGCAGGCCGCGTTCGCCTAACCGGCCGCCGTCAGCGAAGCGCTCGGGGCTGTACATTGTTTCCATTTCAGCAACCTGGCCGGGCTCCATTATTAGATAGACGGCAGCCGGTTTGAAAAAGCACAGCAGCGCCATGGCAAATAGCGGTACATAGAACAATGCGGTACTAAGCCAGAACAGCAGTGCTCGTTGGCGTACGGCACGAGGAAAATCGTGACTGAAAAACTGCACAATTTTCAGGCTGACGCCAGCGCGGGAGCCGTACAGACGGTTATGGCCACGCAGTGCCAGCTCATTAAGGTCGTCAATCAGCTGGCTGCCGTAATGGCGACGACGAGCGATTGCCAACTGTTGGCAGAGGCGGCGATAGTTAGCGGGCAGGGAAAGTAGATCGTCTTCCACGGGGGCGGCGGCCTTCATCTCAGCATTCGTGTTGCTTGGCTCGGCGTCAGCGGCTGCTTGGTTCTTACTAGCAACGGGCTTTACCCCTTCAAACCTGTCCAGCTGCTGTTTTAGCTGCTGCCAGTCGGCGCGATACTTTTGCTCGAAGGCTTGCTGCTTCACAGCTTACTCCGGCTGCTGCGATCGCTATTGGTGTCGTTACTCGTCGGCTGGCTGTGGCCGCGAAACCAGCGGGCATTAGCCAGCAGGGTTTCTACATTTGGGCGATTTGTTGCCAGTGGCTCCAGTAAGGCGGCGAGTTCGTCTTGCCGGGCCGGGTTCAGCTGGCCGCTGCGCTCGGCAAAATCAACGATGGCCCGCTGTTCGTCGGTATGCAGAGCGTGGCTCGGTGGCAACGGGTCGCCGTCGGGCAGCGCTGCCGGTTTTAGTTGCTCATGTTGATAAACCACCAGTGTGCCAGCGGCCAGGTCGCCGAGCCGTTGGAAGCGCTGATTGCTCAACATGGCAATAGCGCCAACGCCATAGCCTACTGGCAGCATGTCGGCATAGCGCAGCAGGTTACGCAGCACCGAGCTGGTCCAGCTAATAGGAGTGCCGTCGTCGTGTACCACCTGAAGGTTGAGCGCTACTTTGCCGGGCGTGCGGCCGCGGTTAAACATTTCAAACAGCACGGGGTAAAACCACTGAATCACGAATAACGCAATAAGGCCGAGGCCAGCGCCGCCCTTGCCCAGCAGCGACAGAAGGAAGTAGGCACCGCCGCCAATAACTGCTTCGAGAACTATGTCGAGCAGTAGCGCCATGCCACGGGCAGGTAAGCCCGCGGGCCGCAGCTGCAGCTCAATGCCTTCTGGTGTTTCAACCGTGCGCAGCGTGTCAGTCGGCGAGCTGGCAGCGGGGTTGAGAGCAGAGTGGGTGACGAGGGTGGCGGTCATGCGTAGGCGGTTGGGTAATAATTTGAATGCTGTGGTGCTCAACCGTAGCATGACCCCGATTGTCGATGCGTCATCGTGCTAGCAATCATTGTTTTGGCGGGCCGTTTGTCAGTGCGGGGCCGCTGGTTCATTGAGTAGCACTGAATAGCTAGGCAGATTTGCATCTGAAGGCTATGGCAAGACGTAAATTAGCCAGCTTCAATGCTGTTGTAGTGATGCAGTGGTTGAATAATCCCACCATTGCTCGTACAACAGTGAGCCAGTTATTTGCGATATCAGTTTGCCGTCGCGACAACCGTAAGCCACATCCCGATAATACTGAGAATATAGAGAGAGCTGAGATGACACCCCAGATGAATGCCACGCGGGCAACAAAACGCATCGGTTCAACACCCCTTAAATATGGCGCTAGTGCGGTTTCTGCACTGGCGCTTTTTTGTGCTTCGGCTTTAGCGCCGGTTCACGCGGCGACGATTACGGTCGATAACGCGAGTGATGCAGTTATTGCTGGCAACGGCGAGTGCACCTTGCGCGAAGCGGTTATGAATGCCAACGCTAATGACAATGTCGCTTCGGGAGCCGACTGTGCGGCTGGTGAGGGTGGTGGCGTAGTCGACGTCATTAACATGGGCGCGGTGACTTATCCGCTGGTGAACGGCGAATTGGCGATTTCCGATGCGGTTATTTTTAATCAGAATAATGCGGCATCGACCATTGACGCTGCAGCTACCAGCAGAATTTTTAACGCCACTGCGCCAATGACGCTAAATAATGTGACGTTGGTGAACGGATTGGCCGACGGTGCTGCTAACCCTGCCAATTCAGGTGGTGCAATTCTTACCACCGCTGAGCTTACGGTAAATGGCGGCGCCATGAATAACAACACCTCGGTTCGGGCGGGTGGTGCGATTGAAGCCCAGGGTGACAATACCGTAACGCTGAACAACGTTGATTTTTCAGGTAACGATGCCGGTGCAGGTCCAGGTAATGGCGGCGTGCTGCACGTTTCCGGTGCTGCCGATGTAGTGGTAACCGGCGGCAGCTTTACCGGTAATACGGCGCAGGAAGGCGGCGTACTGTGGAACAACGCCGGCACGATGACAGTGACTGACAGCAACTTCAGCATGAATAACGCTACCTGTAACGGTTCCGGCACCAACCTTGGCGGCGGTGCACTGTTCAATCTGGCCGGAACGCTTACCGTAACGGGCAGCACCAGTATTACCGGCAACAATGCCAACGGTGCGGTGTGCTCAGGCGGCGGTATTCTTACTAATGACGGCACCACACTGAATGTGATGGATGGCGTCACTATTTCGGGCAACACGGCCAATCGCGCTGGCGGTGGTATTGAAATGCGTGCCGGTTCAACGGCCACTATTGGCAACGTCACCATGGATGCCAATACCGCTAACACTACCGGCACAGGTGCTGGCGGTAACGGTGGTGCGATTCATATTACCGGCGACGGTGATGCAACACTCACTGGTGGTACTTACACCAACAATATCGCCGCATCAGAAGGCGGTGGGTTGTGGAACGGCGCAGGCACAATGACGGTAGATGGCTCAACCATCACCGGCAACACCGCCAATGGTGGCACTGCCGATGCCGGTGATGCAGACGGCCAGGGCGGCGGCGGCATCTTTAACGAAGGTGGCACGGTGACCGTAATGGGTTCTACCAGCATCATGAGTAACGTCGCCGCGGGCGCCGTGAGTTCAGGTGGCGGTATTTTCTCTAAAGGTGCGCTGAACGTAATGGACGGCGTAACGATTTCGGATAACACCGCCAACCGCGCTGGTGGTGGTATTGAAATGCGTGCTGGCACAACGGCCACCATTGGTAATGTCACAATGAATAACAACACCGCCAACACAACCGCTGGCGGCGGTGGCGGTAACGGTGGTGCGATTCACATTACCGGCAACGGCAATGCGACCCTAACCGGCGGTAGCTATACCAACAACGAAGCTGCAGCAGAAGGCGGCGCATTGTGGAACGGCGGCGGCACCATGACCGTCGATGGCTCAACCATTACCGACAATATCGCCAATGGCGGCACGGCTGATACCGGCGATAACAATGCTCAAGGCGGCGGCGGTATCTTTAACGAAGGCGGTACGGTAAACGTTGAGAACAGCACGGTTATTCGTAACAACCAAGCGGCAGGTAACGTAAGTTCTGGTGGTGGTATCTTTACCAACGTCGGTACAACGCTGAATGTTATTGGCGGTGTCGTAATTGCTGATAACACCGCAAACCGTGCCGGCGGTGGTATTGAATCACGAGCAGGCTCAACTACATCACTTCTCGATATGACGTTGGAAGGCAACACCGCTAACGTTACAGCGGGCGGCGGCGGTGGTAACGGCGGCGGCATGCACATTACCGGTGACGGCGATGTCACAGCCGACGCGATATTGGTCGTTCGTAACATGGCAGACACTGAAGGCGGTGGCTTGTGGAACAGCGCGGGCACTATGACTGTGATGAACAGTTCGCTGATCGACAACATGGGTTCAGGCGCTGGCGCGGCTAACGGCGGTGGTGCACTGTTTAACAACGGCGGTGGCGGAGCTGGCGTAATAACCGTTACTAACAGCCGCTTATTGAATAACAGTGCTGACGGCACTGCTGGTTCAGGTGGCGCAATTTTAGCTCTCACCGGAACCGTTAACGTTACCGATAGCGTAATTGCAGGCAACACAGCTAACCGCGCTGGCGGTGGTGTTGAGGTAGCAACCGGAGCGACGGTTAACCTGACGCGGGTCACGCTGGGTGGTACTTCCAGCGTTGCTGGTAACAACGCTCAGGGCACCGGCACACCTCCCGGTAACGGTGGCGGTTTGCACATTGGTGGCACTGGTACGGCGGTTATTGCTAATTCATCGGTAGGCTTCAACCAGGCACGCGAAGGTGGTGGCTTGTGGAACTCAAATGAGGGCTCGCTTACCGTGAGCAACACCACCATTTCCAACAACACGGCACGTGCTTCTACTGGTGGTGGTATTCACCTTGATGCTGGCAGCGGTGCTTCTAGCACCAATATCTTTAATGCCATTACCGTCGCTCGAAATTCAGCGACGGCGGGTAGTGGTATTGCTGTAGAAACAGGTGTTCCGGCCACGGCAAATAGCAGCCTTATTGTTGAAAATAGCGGCGATAATGTTAATGGAATGCTGGCAGGTAGTGCCAACTTGCAGGATGTAACCGGTGCAATTGGTCGTTACGAAATAAGGGGCGGCTTTACCGCTACCCATGAACTCGTTTCCAGCTTTGCAGGGGTTGATGGTGGTAGTTCAGCGGCTTGTGGCGCAACTGATCAACGTGGCGCTGCCCGTCCGGCCGCTTGTGACCAAGGCGCGTTCGAACGCATAGCTGCTGACGAAAATGTAGTAGTCGCCAGTAATAATCGCGCCAGCACTACCGTTACCGCGGGTACTAATACCGTGCTGCTAGCTTTTGGTTTAACTAACAACTCGGCAAGCAACATCAACGTGAGTGGCATAACCGGTCAGCTGCGGGTGAACGAAGCGAATCGAATCGATTCTGTTGAAAACGTGAGAACCTTCATCGACGTAAATGGCAATGGCCTACTCGACCCAGGCACTGATATGCAGGTCGCCTCAACCAATACCTTCAACACTGACGGTTCAATGACAGTTACCTTTACTGGTAACTATTTGTTGGAGGCGAACAGCGATCCGGATTTCCTGGTCATTGCTAACCTCGATTGCGAAACGGATACGGCTTCAGCAGTAACGTCAACTTCAGCAAGCAGCATGGCCAAGCCAGCTGTAGCTGGCAGCGTATTGTTAGGTCTGTTCGCGATTCTGTCGCTGGGTATTCGTCGTCGCACCCAGCTGCTATTGGTTGCAGTATTGGCTGTTGCCGGCCTTACCGCTTGTAGCGATAACAACATCAGCCTGATACCGGGTGAAAACACACCTGCCGGAGCTGATGGTTCAGTCGCTGATGCTAACGCGGAAATAGCCGGTGAGGTTCAGCTTGCGCTAACCTCGGTTAACAGCGGTGATGTGTTTGTTGTTAGCGGCTTGCCAATCAACGGCCCGGGCATCTCTTGTCCCTAAGTTGAGCTAAGCACGAAAAAGCCGGGGTGATCTGATCACCCCGGTTTTTTTACGCCTGTAGAAAGCTGTTTGCGGCTTAGCAACGCGCTAAACTAGTAATTATGACGAATCAAACCAACATCCCCGGCAACGACGCAGCCGCACCCTCAAAAATACCGGCATTAGGCTGGTGGCAAATATTGAAGCGTACTTTTCATGCGATGGACGAGCAGAGCCTTAGCTTGCTGTCAGCGGGCGTGGCGTTTTACTTTTTGGTGGCGTTGTTCCCGTTGCTAACGGCGTTTTTGTCGCTGTACGGCTTACTTGGAGACCCTGCCACGTTATCGGAAAAACTGTTCGCGTTAGGTGGCTGGGTACCGACTCAGGCTCTGGAATTGCTCCGTGACCAGTTAGATGAAGTGATGAGTAGCCGTGATGGCGCTTTGGGTATTGGTGTTGTGGTGGGCTTTGTAGTGGGCCTATGGGGTGCCGCGAGGGGTTCCGAAGCGCTGGTGCGAGCGCTGAATGTTACTTATCGGGAACATAGCCGTAAGAACATGCTGGTGCAGCGTTTGCTGGGCATGGTGGTGACTTTCAGCATGATTGCGTTTTTGTTGCTGGCAGTGCTCACCGTGGCGGGGTTAACGTTCATACTGGATGTGGTTTACCTGCCCGCAAAACTTGAAACACTAATTAGCTACGCCCGTTGGCCAATCTTATGGCTGCTGGCCGTTACTGCATTGGCGGTGTTGTATCGCTACGCTCCCTCGCGTGAACAACCACGCTGGAGCTGGCTGAGTTTGGGGGCTGCTACGGCCACCGGAATGTGGCTTATCGGTTCGCTGCTGTTCTCGTTATACGTTAGTAACTTCAGCTCCTACAACGAGGCATATGGTTCGCTTGGCGCCGTTATGGTGCTTATGTTGTGGTTCTGGCTTACGGTATTTTCGATATTGCTCGGTGGCCAGTTCAATTCGGAAATGGAATACCAAACCCGTCGCGACACCACTGCCGGTATACCGTTACCGTTGGGCAAACGGGGAGCGTATGTGGCGGACCACCATATCGGTGATTCACAGGAGGAGCGCTCTGTGCCGATGTCTGAAGTTTG